>JAFWLX010000181.1 GCA_017510875.1 Atopobiaceae bacterium
CCGGGGAGAACGGCAAAAAGGCGAAGAAGAAGTCCGTGGGCAGCGAATTCTACAACAAGCTGGCCTGCGTCATGGGCGACAAGTTCATGAAGTTCGGCTCGACATTATATCCCTGCGACGTAAAGAGCCAAGGGATGAAGCAGGTGGCATCCCCCCAGATGGCGCATGCGGGGCCGTCGAGCATGAACGAAGGTGCGACCAAAGGAGCACCGCCCTCGTGCTTGGCCGCTTCCTGTGCCATGTCGTAGGCAAACTTGCGGTAGAAGGGCAGCTGGTCGGCGAGGTAGAGTGCCGTAGGAGCGAAGACCTGCGCGTCGCCGGTCCAGCCCATGCGCTCGTCGCGCTGCGGGCAGTCAGTGGGGGTGTCCATGAAGTTGGACTTCATGCCCCAGCGGGTGTTCTCGACCAGACGGTTCACCAGCTTGTGGCCTGTGGTGAGGGTACCAGTCTCTTCAAAGTCAGAGTGAAGGACTACGCCGGTGAAGTCCTCAGGCTTGAAAGAGGAAACCCCCTCGATCTTGACGAAGCGGTAGCCGTAGTACGTGAAGCGTGGCTCAAGCACGTGCTCGGCGCCATCGCTCACGTAAACAAACTCCTGCTTGGCGCTGCGGAGGTTGTCGTTATAGAACTCGCCGTCCTGCAGCAGTTCGCCGAGCTGCACGCGAATGGTGGTGCCAGCAGGCTCGTTGACGCGCAGGCGGAAGGTACCTGCGAACTCCTGTCCCATGTCGAGGACAAGGTCGCCAGAAGGCACGGGAACCACAGTGGGGGAGAAGGTTTCGTGCGCAGTTACGGGGAGCGAGAGGCGATCTGTAAGCTTTGCGGTGGAGGCTGCGGCCTCTGCAGCCCCGAGAAGCTGAGCTGCGACGGGTTCGGTTGTAGGCAGGGTGTCATCCACGTACATGCCGTCATAGATGTTGGAACCCGTGATGTTGGAACGGGTCATCAGCCAGCCTTCGCCCGTGGTGAAGACCTGCGTGGAGCCGTCAGCGTAAGAGACATGCAGCTCGGCGATGAGTCGCCAGTCGTTGCCATAGAAGCCGCGGTCCTCGGGGATGAAGCCAAAGCGGCCCTTCCACCAGCCGTTGCCCATGAGGAAGGAGAGGCGTGCGGCCTTACCGGAGTTACGCAGTTGTTCGGTCACGTCGTAGGTCTGGACCTGCAGCCAGCGATCGTAGGCGTTGGTACCCGGAGCAAGGTACTCGGCGCCTACGCGCTCGCCATTGATGCTGGCGTCATAGAAACCCAGGCCACAGGTGTAGAGGCGAGCGGAGGCAACTTCACCAGAGAGGGCGAGATCGTTGTAGAAGATAGGGTGACGAGGAGACTCTGCGCCATCGCAAACGAGCCACTGCGCATTCCAGGGCTCGTCCATCTTGCCCGTCTCAAAGGTGGCGACGTTTGAGGTTGCTTCCTCGTCGGCGTCGGTTCGCACGGAGACGGTCCACTCGTAGCGGGTCCTTGGAGCAAGGTCTAGGGGCACCTCTGCCGCGAGGGAGTCGAGCTGTGCCCACCCGGTGTCGGCGATTGTCGTGCTGCCGTTCGTCACGACGATGCGCGACTCAGTGGCCTTGGTTCCTTGGGCGCCTTCGACTGCCCAGGAGAAGACAACGTGCGAAAGACGGTAGCCGAGGGGATTGCAAAGGTGGTTGGTTCGAAGGTGAACGATCTGCATTGAGGCCTCCCTAACTCAAATATCTTTAAGCAATTTATACACGTGTCAGCGTGTCGGTTGATATGCTTTTGGAGTATGGAGAAGCGAAAATCGAAAAAACGTGACTGATATTGAGATGATTACATGGTGGACGGTCGAAAAATGGCCCGAATTGACAAGAGTTGAAAAAGCCAGATAGGACATGCTATGCTGGCGACACGCTCATATGCGATTGTGGGAGGCACAATGACTAACAAGCAGATTGTTCAAAAGTTTTATGAAGAGGTCTTCAATGCATGGGATGTGAGCAAGCTTGACGAGTACATGCTGCCCGACTACAAGCAGCACAACCCCACCGTTGAGGATGGTCGCGACGGCTTCGTGCGCTTCTGCGAGGGTTTCTTCGCCATGCACCCCAAGATGGAGATCGTTCACATCGTCGAGGAGGGGGACCGGGTGATGGTTTCTTCAAGTGCACGGTGGATGGCGGCTTCAACAAGGTGTGCGACATCTATCGCATGAAGGACGGAAAGCTTGCCGAGCACTGGGACGTGGTCCAGCACATGGACCCAAACCAGGTGCCTGCAAACGACAACGGCCTGTTCTAAGGAGCGATGCACCACGAGGGTCCGACCCTCGTGGTGCGTTGTTTATTCGCCGACAAGCTGCTTCAGGTCCCAGGCGTCGGCCAGCAGCTGGCCGCCTTCCGCATTGGGGTGCAGGTGATCACCCATGTGGATACCCATGCAGTCGAAATGCCTCGCCCATCGAGCAGCACACGACGTCGTCGTGGGCTGCCACCGTTTCGCAGATGCGCTCGAACTTGTCCCAGTTGCTCTCCTTGGTGCCAAAGTCAAACTCGTAACCGTGGGCAAACATCAAGAAGAACAGGTCGTCATCTTCGGGCTCCGCGGCAAAGAACTGCTCAAGACGCTGGAAGGTCTTGCTTGAGATGTGCCAGCAGCTGAGATTGGTGCGCAGGGGATCCTGCGGAAAGCGGAAGCCTCCTTCAGTGTGGGCAGTTCGGGCGTAGCGCACGCCGGCCGCCTTCAGGGCTGCGGCACTCTGCTTTGCGTCTGTGCCATAGGGGTAGGCAAAGCCAATCACCTGCTGGCCAAACTTCTTTGAGAGTGCCGCCACGTCATCGCCAATCTGTGTCCTGCGTTCCTCTTCTGAACAGCGTGCAAGGTTCACGTGGGTGCGCGTGTGCGAGGCAATCTCAAAACCCTTGTAGACTTGGCAAACCTCGTCCTCGGGGATGCGGAAATGCGGCACATACGGCAAGAGATGGCGAGCTGCGGGATCAAAGCGTGCGGCGGGTTTCTCGGTCATGCCGAGGTTGCCAATCCGGCCCTCGTACGTCTTGTCGCCAAAGAGGCCCGAGTTGAGGTGGAACGTCGCTCCCATGCCGTATTGGCGGAGGGTCTCGATGATGCGTTTGTCCTGCTCAAGGCCATCGTCAAAGCTCCAGGCAAAGTACTTCTTGCGCATGGCTGTCTCCTAACGTGCCAACAGATAGGCGCTCATCCTGTCAAAGACTTCGCGGCTCTCGGGGTACATGGGATAGCTGACCGAGAACACATGGACGAGCTGCCGCTCTTCTCCCTTGGGGAAGTCGAGCAGTTCATGCTGCTTGTCAGCGGCTGTAAGCAGGCCATCCAGCTTGAGGGTGTCCTTTTGGATGAGATCCTCGGCACTGGTCACGAGGAATAGCGGAGGCAGTGGAGCCGCCACGAGCAGGCTAGGGTCAAGCAAGCAAGGCTCGTAGGCTTTTCCGCGGTCATCCTTGCAGGTGACCACGTTGCTGATGGCGCGCATGAGGTCCTTGCGCTGCGTGTCGAGCATGATGGAAACGAGGCCCGCCGCGCGGAAGCTCATGCCGGTCTCGGCAATGCTGAAGGCGTCCCGCAGCTCTTCGCTGCTCGTCAGTGCGAGCACGAAGAGCGAGAGCAACGCTCCTGCAGAATCACCCGTCAAATAGCAACGGTCTAGATTGATGCCCAGCTCATTGGCATGTTGTGCCAGATAGCGGATGGCAGCCATGACGTCGTCCACCTGATGCCAGAGCGTGGTCTCGGGGATTCGCCGGTAGCTGATGCTCACGGTGCGATATCCCATGCGCGCCCACTCGTAGTTGAAGTTGGCATTGACCTCCTTGTACGAGGCAAAGAGACCGCCGCCGTGGATATTGACCATTACCGGCGCGTCGGCGGGGAGGTCAGGCAGTTCGTAGATGTCGAGCAGATGCCCTTGGTCACCGTCCGATAGGTAGGCGATGTCCTTAATAACGCGCAGGTCAGAGAGGTCCTGAACCTGCTTTGCCAATCGCTTCTTGTCTCCCGACTCGAACACATAGCGCCATATAAGACAACCAAGTTTGGACATTGCGTCTCCCCTCAAAGCGCGCCAGAAGGTCGGACCTTCTGGTTCGGTGTCAGGTGCGGTCTCGGTTGATGCTACGTATCACCTGCGCATATGCTACGCCTTGTGCGATGGCCGTCACTACCCAACTGATGGGGTAAGCCAACATCAGA
>JAFWLX010000182.1 GCA_017510875.1 Atopobiaceae bacterium
AGGCGCGGACAGTGCCCTTGAAGAGCGTGGACTCGTCGAGGAAGTCGCAGAGGATCTTCGCCTTGGTCTCGTTGTACTCCTTCATCGCGGCGAGACCGCCCTTGCGCATCAGCCACTTGAAGACCTTGCCGCACACGTAGATGGCCCAGCAGTTGGGCGTGTTGTACATGGAGCCAGCGTCCGCCTGGGTCTTCCACTGCAGCATCGTGGGCACGCCCTCGATGTCTTCCTCGGGGATGAGGTCCTCGCGGATGATGGAGATGACCAGGCCCGCGGGGCCGACGTTCTTCTGCACGCCGCCGTAGATCACGCCGTAGCGGGTCACGTCGACGGGCTGGGAGAGGAACATCGAGCTCACGTCCGACACCAGCAGCTTGCCCTTGGTGTCGGGCAGCTCGTGGTAGACAGTGCCGTAGATGGTGTTGTTCTCGCAGATGTAGACGTAGTCGGCCTCGTCGCGCACCGGCAGGTCCGAGCAGTCGGGGATGTACGAGAAGGTCTTGTCCGCGCTCGAGGCGATGGCCTCAGCGTCGATGAAGCGTGCGGCCTCCTGCCAGGCCTTCTTGGCCCACTGGCCGGTGATGATATAGTCCGCGGCGCCCGAAGCAAACGGCAGCGCGCAGAGATTGAGCGGCACGGCGGCAAACTGCTGCGACGCACCACCCTGCAGGAAGAGGACCTTGTAGTTCTCGGGGATGCCCATGAGGCTGCGCAGGTCGGCCTCGGCCTCGTCGATGATGTCCTGGAACATCTTGGAGCGATGGCTCATCTCGTTGACGCTCATGCCGCATCCGCGGTAGTCAAGCATCTCATCGGCGCACTCTTGGAGCACGGGCTCGGGAAGCACTGCCGGACCGGCCGAGAAATTGTACACTCTGCTCATAAATAAAACCTTCCAAGTCGTTGGAACGTGCGATGCCATTTTAGTATGTCTGGGCTAGATGCTTTTGGCTTAAGGTGCCGATTAACCTAGTTCTAACCAATTTCTTCTCAAAAAAGCATCGCTTGCGGATAAAACGCGGCTTTTTGCGGGTAAGACACTTGCGCTTTTCTGCATTCGATGCTAAAGGAGACAGGCAATAGGTCAGGCCACGTGGGTTAAGGGACCGTCCCTTAACCCACGTGGCCTGACCTGAACCACCAATACGCCCTATAACTTCCCTTGTTCTGGGCTCACCTCTAGTAATGCACGTGCACCGGATCGCCTACGTTGACCAGCCCATAGAGCTCCTCTGCCTTGCTGTAGGGGAGGTTCACGCATCCATGGCTGCCATAGTAGGTGCGGATGTCCTCTCCAAAGGCGCCTCGCCAGGTTGCGTCATGTAGGCCGTAGTCGTTGTTGAGGAAGGGCATCCAGTAGTACACAAACGACTCGTAATCGGGCTTCTCGTCGCCGTCGCGATCAGCGCCCATGAGGGTGACGTTGGTGCGTTTGGCCTCGATGGCAAAGTCGCCCGTAGGTGTGGAATGCATCTGCTGGTCAGCAGAGACCCAGCCGCCGCTTACGATGTAGGAGTCCCAGATGACCTTGCCTTCCGAGTCGTAGAAGCGGGCAAACTGCGTGGTGAGGTTGATGTCAATGTGACGTCCTCTCTCCTTTGCGCCCGGAGTTACGGGAGGCTTGGTCTCAAGGGGGTACCTTACCAGTGCGGCCTTGGTGCCAGGCTCCTGCTCCATGACCCGGTGGATCTCTTGCGCGGTCTCGTAAGCATCAAGCTCCCACACGTGCTCGTCGTCTATGGCATTGCCGGCTGCCTGTAGCGTCTCGTTGTCCTCTACCCAGCTGGCTACGTGCGATATGTCCAGCTCTTGGTCGTCGGTCACGCTCATCCAGCTTGCCATGGTGTCACGATCGACTGTGGCAATAACCTGGTCGTCGGCCGAGATCTCCACCGGTTGGCTAAGGATGGTATTTGCCTGCTGCACCGTGGCAAGAAGCTTCTCGTTTTGGTCGGTGACGGTGGGCTGTGCCAGCGCGTCCTCGCCAAGCGTCACCTCTTCGTTCAGGCCGCGGAGGGCAACGGTGGAGGCCTCCAGCACCTTGGTGGCATCAAGCGCGGTGCCTATGGATTGGGGGACCACCTCAAATGATCCGCTTTCCTGGTTATAGGTTGCCGTTGCGTTGGTGGGTGCGACGGCACCCTCGTTGTAGCTGCTAACTGCCGTATTGACGAGATCGGACAATGCCTGCTCGTCGGCTGTTGTCTGGGCGTCAATAAGCATGTGCTGCGGGGCAAGGAGGTAGGGCAGCCACAGCAGGGCCTTGTTGCGCTCGGCTGCCTCGTGTGCCACCTTGTCGCCATCGCTCTTAAGCGAGATGTCGCTTCCCGCAATAGTTGTGTCAAAGCCATTGCCGTCCGTGATGTGCTGCGAGTACTTGGCTGCGCGCTGCTGAATGGCCTCAGAGAGCTGAGTCTCGCTCATCATGCTGGCGTCAATGCCGTCAACGGTGGTTCCTGGTGTAAAGCGTGTCGAGAAGTAGAGGGCGCCCGCGCCGTATGCTGCGAGTAGAAGTGCTATGCATACAAGTATGGCCTTGTGGCGGCGCTTTCTGGGGGAGCTGCTCTTTGTGGGTTCCCAAACCTGCGCAGGCGCCATGGTTGGCGCGGCGTTTTGGGTTTGAACCTCGGCCTGTTCGTCGGTATCTGATGGCACGTGTATCTCCGATGCTGGCGTCTTGTGAGTTTTGCAAACCCCTATGATAGCCATTGTTTGTCAAGAGTATGCAAGGGATTGTGAAGTTGGACTCAATCCCCACCATATGTGGGGGATTTTGAGTAGATGAGATGACTTCCTGTGAGCTACATGCGGTAGTCAATCCATCCCTTGTCCACGCTCTTGCGGAAGCTCCACGTGGCAAAGCGCCCGTTTTCGATGCTCCAGAAGCAGCCTCCCGCACCACGTTCAAAGGCCGCGAGCTGGGCCGCCGAGTAACGGCGCATCATCGCGGCGCGCCTGTCTTTGCTCAGCTTGCTCAAGCTCTTCACGTTGTTTGAGAGCGACCATTCTCCCACAAGCACGGGATGGAACCGCTGCGCATAGGCAATTCGTGCGCCCAGGGCCCGTGTGAACAGCAGGTGAGCGTGGAAGGTGGTCATGTGCGTGTTGCGCATATAGCTGGCTATGTACTGGTGCGTGTCAATCCACACGTTGGGGTAGCGGTCCTTGGGCATGAAACGGTCCCAAGAGTACAGCCTAAACTGGTCGTGGAACACCAGCGCAACCCGGGGCCCCAGGATGGGGCGCAGGCGCTCGTACACCAGCTTGTAGAACTGCGCAAGCACCTGGTGCGGTATGGGCGCCGAGCGTTCCACGCGCTCGGGATGCTCCACGCCATAGCGCTTCATGCTGCCCTTGAAGATATGCTTGCTTGCCGGCTCGTTCATGGCTTCGACGCCAAAGAGAGTGGGATGATCCGCATACTGGCGAGACACTCGCTCGAGCACGGCAAGGGTCTGTGCCACCTGCCGTGACTCAAGGTGCCAGGTGCACAGCCCGCTCTGACCGCTGTTGTCAAAGCCGTTCTGACCACCGGGCACGGTGTGCAGGTCAAGCAGCATGGGCATGTTGCACTCGGCTGCCCAATCCATGGCGTTCTCAACATAGTCAATGCAGCTTTCGTGCGAGCTGTCGCCGTAGAGGTGATAGGGGAGAGGCAGACGTACAAGGTTGCAGCCATGGTCGGTCAGCCAGAGAAAGGTGTCGCGCGTCACGTAGCTGTCGCGATGCTGCTTGAGCCGCGCCTGCAGCTCGGCTTCATCAAGCTCCTTGCGCAACGTGCGCTCGTCATCGGCCTTGGCTCCCGCAAATGGGCCAGATGTCTCGGGGTCCATCCACCGCTCAAGAACCAGCCAGTTGCCAAGGTTGACCCCACGAATAGAACTCGATGCCCCCACGGCCCTTCTGCCCATGCTCTATCCACCTCTTGCCGTCCGTAACCGCCCGGTTGTATAACGCTGGGTAACCTCAGTATCGCACTAGTGTAGCCCACAGCAAATAGCTTACCGCTTGCCGCGCCCATTCGCCCGATACGGAGGGGGTGGCGCCCTAGAAGTACGCCCAGTACTCCGTCGGGCACCGCCCCC
>JAFWLX010000183.1 GCA_017510875.1 Atopobiaceae bacterium
ACCTCTTCGTCACCCCGCTCTGCACCGTTCTGGTTACCGGCCTGCTCACCATGGTCGTCATCGGCCCGATCTTCTCGTACGTCGAGGAGCTCGTCATGGCCTTCTTCTCCTTCCTGCTGGGCATCCCGTTCGGCCTGGGCGGCGCACTCGCTGGCGCAATCTACCCGCTGACGGTCGTCCTCGGCGTGCACCACATGTTCAACGCCCTCGAGGCTGGCCTCGTGGCTGCTGGCGCCGACAACTTCAACCCCATCATCTCTGCTGCTAACGTTGCACAGGGTGCCGCCTGCTTGGCCGTCTTCGTGAAGACCGCTTCCGCCAAGAAGAAGAGCCTGGCTCTGCCGTCCGGCATCTCCTCGCTCCTCGGCATCACCGAGCCCGCCATCTACGGCGTCAACCTGCCTGCCGTCAAGCCGTTCATCGGCGCCATCTGCGGCGCTGCTGCCGGCGGCATGATTTCCGCTTGGCTCGGCCTGTACTCCATCGCTTACGGCATCACCGGTATCTTCGGCTACCTGATCACCTCTGATCCCGTTAAGTACACCATCGTCATCGCCGTCGCCTTCGCCGTCTCCTTCGCCGTCACCTTCATCCTCTACGCTGACGACGAGAAGACCAAGGCCGCCGCTGCTCGCGACGCCGCCAAGGCCGCCGCTCCCGCGACCCCCGCTCAGATCGACGCTGTCGTCGCTGCTGGCACCCTCGCCTCCCCGATGACTGGTGAGTCCAAGGCCATGGCCGACGCTCCCGACGCCGTCTTCGCTTCTGGCGCTATGGGCAATGGCGCGGTCATCTTCCCGACCGATGGCGCTTGCTACTCCCCCGTTGACGGTACCGTCACCATGATCTTCGACACCAAGCACGCTGTGGGCCTCGTCTCCAACGACGGCGTCGAGATCCTCATCCACATCGGCGTTGACACCGTCGAGCTGGGTGGCGCTCCGTTCACCGCTCATGTCGCCGGTGGCGACACCGTCAAGGCTGGCCAGCTCCTCATCGAGGCCGACCTCGACGCCATCGAGGCTGCTGGTAAGCCGACGGCCACCATGGTCATCGTTACCAACACCGACGACTACGCTTCCGTTGAGCCCACGATCGGCGCTGTCAAGGCCGGCGAGAAGCTCGTTGCGGTCAAGTAAGTAACCGGCATATAGCCAAACGTTGCTTGTAGAGGGCGGCTGCTTCGGCAGCCGCCCTTTTTTGTGTAGGCAGGCCGATGGGCGACTCCGAAACTACCCACAGTTTCTCTGTTTTTGGCATCTTGGCTTACAAAACCCGAATAACCCAAGCGATATGTACGATTGCAAACAAACTGTGGGTAGTTATAGGCTCGACGATAGGCAATGGATGCGACGATTGCCCTTTGGTCTGCCGGCGATGGGGTGTCGTATACTGAGTTCACCAACTACATATCCTTTGGGGGAAGGACCGCTATGAACACCGTCACGCTTGGCTCCACCGGCATCACTGTTGTCCAGAACGCGTTCGGGGCGCTTCCCATTCAGCGCACGCCTGTTGACGAGGCCGTTCGCATCCTGCGTCGCGCGTACGAGGGCGGCATGCGCTACTTTGACACGGCCCGCGCCTACTCCGACAGCGAGGAGAAGCTGGGCCTCGCCTTTGGTGACGGCTGGCTCAAGCGCGAGGATATCTACCTCGCCACCAAGACTCAGGCCAAGACCCCCGAGAAGTTCCGCGAGGACCTCGATACCTCGCTTGCCAAGCTCAAGACTGACTACATCGACGTTTATCAGTTCCACATGGCGGGACAAGTGTGGGCACCAGGCGACGGAACCGGTATGTACGAGGCCATGCTCGAGGCCAAGGAAGCCGGCAAGATTCGCCACATCAGCATCACGGCGCACAAGATCGGCGTGGCAGAGGATGCCGTGAAGAGCGGCCTGTATGAGACGCTCCAGTTCCCCTTCTCCTACCTAGCGGGCGAGCGCGACCTCAACCTCGTCAAGCTCTGCGAGGAGCACAACGTGGGCTTCATCTGCATGAAGGGTCTTGCCGGCGGCCTCATCAACAACTCGCGCGCCGCGATGGCCTTCATGACCGAGCATCCGTGGGCTCTTCCCATCTGGGGCATCCAGCGAATGAGCGAGCTTGAGGAATGGCTCGCGTTCATGGACGACACGCCTGTCTACGACGACGAGCTCAAGGCGTTCGTCGAGAGCGAGCGCGCCGAGCTTATGGGTGAGTTCTGTCGTGGGTGCGGCTACTGCATGCCCTGCCCTGTGGGTATCCAGATCAACAACTGCGCACGCATGTCACTGATGCTGCGTCGTGCCCCGTCCGCCAGCTGGCTGAACGAGCACTGGCAGGCCGAGATGGCAAAGATTCCCGATTGCCTGCACTGCAACCAGTGCCATCGCAAGTGTCCCTACGAGCTTGACACGCCCGCGCTTCTGGAGAAGAACTACGAGGACTACCAGCGCGTTCTCGCTGGCGAGGTCTCTGTGGCCTGATGCCACGAGAGCCTGTCCGTCGTAAGCGATCTACGGTCGGGGATACTTGTCCTTGTCGAAGAGCGGGGGCCATGTGGGCATGCCATAGGGCTTCACCTGGCAAAACATGATGTTGCCCAACGGAGGACGACGCAACGCCGCCTTCAGGCCGTCCACGGCAGCCCAGTAGTTCTCGGCAGTGCAGTCAAACACGTAGGTATTGAAGCTCTCAGTTCCCACAAACGTGTATACCGGGTCAGCAATCTCGGACACGTACCGCAGCACGTACTCCTTGAACGCCGGGTTGACCGGTTGCACGACTATCTTCAAAAGCGCCCTCCCCCTTGCACTCATGCGTTGAGAAAGAGTATGACGTATCACGAACGAAGATG
>JAFWLX010000184.1 GCA_017510875.1 Atopobiaceae bacterium
CCAGTTCGTCCTTAACCTTGAGCTTGAGCGACTTGGAGATAGGATACTTTTCTACTGAAGCAAGCATGGAGTCGATTGATTCGCCGCGCTTCACGAGCTCCTTCACCACTCCGGTAAAAATGGCATCAAAACCATACTCAGCAATGCCCTTAGCAGCCAAGGCAGCTACACCGAGTGTGACAACACCACCTACCATTCCACCAGGCCCAAGCATTGCCAGAGCTGCAGTTATGCTTGCTGCACCAGCAAGTCCGGTGGCCGCAATTGCTGCAGTCAGAATGAGCCCCAAAACCCCAAGCCCTGCGAGTGAAGAGATAATCTTATCCATTTGACCAACTTTCTCGTATACTTTGCAACTCGTTTTAGTCCCAATCCTCCAGGTCGAAATCTTCGCTCATGAACTCTGCTTCCATGCCATCAATAGCAGAGGCAACCTTGCTCATGTCGCTGCTGCTCAGCGAGTAATACTTCTCCTCAAACTCATCTTGATCCATAGTCCAGCGGCCTTCAATAAGCTCGTCTACGAGCTCGGGATTGTTTCTTCTCCTGCCCAAAGCAGCCTCCTCGTAATATTGCATATCTTTCTTGCATTCCAATACTGCAGACGTCTAGTCAACGATTCTCATTAACGTGCCCTCATCAGCCCCCTCCTCGTATGTCGCCAAAAACTCCTCGCTTATAATCCGTGCATCTTCTGTGTCAACGAGGATTGCCGAAAGGTTCCCTCGGTATGCCCCGCCATTTTGTGCCGTCAACATTTCGTACAGGCTTTCGTCCTCAACCACGATGCTCGCCTTCCTCTCGGGGCTAGGCGCGAAGTTCCAGAAGCGTGCTAGGGCTGCCCTCGCCCTGATTTCGTTCACAAAATTGGTTTCGCGGTCTCCTTTGTCGACTACGCCCTCCTCGAAGCACAGCCACCAGCTCTTTATGGTCTCCGTGTCCACCTCAAGTATTACGTCTGGGCCGTCGTCAGGCAGCTCTCTAACCCGTTTCGGATTGATCTCAAGATCCGTCAACGCCATGCACAGATAGCTCAACGCCTTTCTGATGAATCTTTCTCGCTTTTCGAGCATCTTCCGCAGGGCTTCGTCGTCCTCTGGCAACGCTTCCTTCATGGCCTTCCTACGCCCCATATATACGCCGGCAGCATATGACGCCATGGTCAGGGAAAAGCTTACCGCCGCCAAAGGTGGCCCACCGAGCGCTAAGGAGGCAAGGGTAGAGCCCGTGGTCAACGCAGCCAACTTCTTGGTCCTTGCCTGCCTGTCGGCCTGGTAGTAAGAGTCGTAGGCGTCATCCTCCGAGATGGATACCCCGAACTCTTCGACATCGCAATCGAAGAACTTAGCCGCCCTTGCCCAGAACATCTTGTCTCTGGGCTCCTTGCCGTTCTCGTACGAGTTATAGCTCCTGAGCACCACACCCCCGATTCCCTTTGCAGCCTCGGCTTGGGTGTAGCCTTTTTCCTTTCTCTTCCTTCTCAGAATCTCACCGCGATTCATGTTCCCCTCCTCTCATGTCTTTGCTTGTGTCAAGGTTATCAGCAAAATATGCAAATTGGTTTTGTCGTTTTGCACATTCAAGAGTTTTGCACATTTGCTTATTATGCAAGCATTTTTGCACTTATTCAAGCCATAACGTTCTTCAGGTGTCTTTGTGACACGGGCAGACACTTCGCTTGCCACATACATCCCGAGCGAAGGGGGTCCCCATGGAGTCTGTGATCACGGCGGTGGTCACGGGGGTGCTGACGCTTGTCGGCGTCCTCGTCTCCAACTCAAGAAGCCAGGCGGTGATCGAGATCAAGATCGACGAGCTGGCACGCAAGGTTGAGAAGCACAACTCGATGATCGAGCGGCAGTACGCACTGGAGCAGCGCGTGGCGGTGCTCGCGAACGACATCGAGCAGCTGAGGAAGGCGGTGGACCATGGGTGAGTTCCTATCTAGCAACGAGTGGCAGTGGAGGCTTGCGCGCACGATCGCGCAGGGCGTGATCGGGGTGATCGTGGCGAACCTGGACCTGATCGTGGGCGTGGCAATCGTTGAGCCGCAGTTCCGCGCGCTGGTGGTGGCGCTGGTGATGGCGGTGCTGTCGCCGGTGATGGCCGAGTTGGGCGGTGGCGACGATGGGCGCACGCAGGAGCTGCACATCGGGGGTGGTGAGTGATGGCGACCCCTCAGGAGAAGGTGCGCGACTGGGCGCTGGGCGAGGTGGGCTACGTTCCCTCGAACGGCAAGTACAACAAGTATGCTGCGATGCTGGACGCCACCAACATCTACAACAGGCCGAAGAACGGCTACGACTGGTGCGACTGCTTCGCGGACTGCGACTACGTGAGCAACTTCGGGCTTGACCTTGCCGTGAAGATGATCGCGCAGCCGCTCTGCGGGTGCGGGGCGGGACGCGCGTGGTCTGCCTCGTACTACCGCGCGGCGGACCAATGGAGCTCCGAGCCGAGCGTGGGCGCGCAGATCTTCTTCGGCTCGCGCGGCAACGAGTATCACACGGGCATCGTCGTGGGGTACGACTCCTCCCACGTGCACACCGTCGAGGGCAACACCGGCTACAGCGCGGGGTACTCGGGCGGGGCGGTGCTGAGACGCACGTACTCGCGCGGGGACTCGAAGATCAGCGGCTACGGCATTCCCGACTGGTCGCTGGTCGGCGGCAGCGCCGCCAAGACCGAGCCCACCAACGTGTACGAGCAGATGGGCGAGCTGGAGGTAGACGGCTACCTGGGCGTGCAGTCGATCACCGCCTGGCAGCGGGCCCTGGGCACCTACGCCGACGGGTACCTGAGCGGGCAGGACTGGGAAGACTGGGGCTACACGCCGCGCCTGGTGGCCGTGGAGCGGCTGCACGGCGGCACGGGCTCCACCATGATTCGCGTGCTGCAGCAGCGGCTCGAAGCAGACGTCGACGGGCTCATAGGGCCTCAGACGGTGCGCTGCCTTCAGGCGTGGCTGAACGACCACGGGTTCCCGTGCGGCGAGGTCGACGGAGTGTTGGGCATCCTGACGGCCAAGGCCGTGCAGCGTTCCTTCAACGCGGGGACGTGGTCGTGATGGGCAGGAGGCCGAGGAGGCGGCTGGACGAGGGCACCGACCTTGCTGTCGGGCTGTTCTGCTTCCTCATGGTGCTGGCAATCGGGCTCGCCGTGTGCTGGGGGCTGTCGAGGGCGTTCCCCGAGGCAGACGCGGTGGACAGCGAGCCGGAGACGCACGCAATCACGCACGACAGCCTGGCGCCAACCTACACCTTCGATGGCGAGGCGATCCGGTGGTACGTGCTCGTGGATCCCGACACGAACGTGCAGTACCTCGTCAACGACAGGGGCGGGTGCTGCGCGAGGCTGGACCAATCTGGCGAGGTCATGGGGGCGGACTATGGTGAATGACAGGCTGGAGGCAATCATAGCGGCCATCATTCTGATCACGCTGGCCATGATCTGCGCTGTGGCAAGACTGTGCCTGAAACTGCTTCTGGTGGCTATCGTTGTGGCATTCGTGTTCGCCCAAGCGTGATGTCAGGTATAAAAGAGGTCCGAGACCACCTGGGGAAAGGGTTGTAGCCGAGTATGAAGGTTGCGATTTCAATTAACATCAACTATTGAACGTTAATCATGGGTCAGGAGTGCAGATTTCAGAAGATTTCTTAGAAGATTTAGGCTGGCAAAACGTGGCATACCGTGGCCTACTGTAGCCAACGGGTCTTGAAAAACAGCAGCTAGAATGTGGTGCGGTCGGCTGGGCTAAGGCCAAAGGAGGACTTCCAAGCTGACCACGCGGGTTCGATTCCCGTCACCCGCTCCATGAGAGACCGAGCCTCCTGCCCAGGGGGCTCTTTCCATGTGCGGGCGTTCCACCGGGTATCGAACCCGGAAGGGCGGCAGTGCCCAGCGGGCACTGCCGGACGGAGCGCCGACAGGCGCAGAGCCGTCGAGCGTTGCCGCAGACAACGCGGCGATTCCCGTTACCCGCTCCATAGAATCCAAGGTAGAGGCCCCTGTTTCAGACGGGGACCTCTCTCATTTTCGGAGTGGAGGATTTGTTGGAGCTGCTCTGAGAATGCGATTAGATACTGGTACCATGGGTGCCGCCACCTTCGCAGAAGATACAGCGACGCAGTGAACCTGGAGAAGCGAGACCATGTCAGACATCGTGATAAACCCCATCGGATACGTAAGAAACGATGTGACGGTCAAGAAGCACACCGCCTGGGGCGAGGACGTCTCGTCCATCGTGCTTGAAGAGCGGTACGCACCGGGCCTAGTCGGACTTGGCGACTTCTCACACGCCATCATCCTCGTTCATCTTGATCAGGCGCACTACGTGCACGAGCGGCACCTGCTGCGCAGGCCGCAGAACCGCGAGGATATGCCGCGCGTGGGCATCTTTGCGCAGAGGTGCAAGGACAGGCCCAACCAAATCGGGGTAACGTCGGTCGAAATCGTCTCTGTCGAGGACGGGAAGCTAATCGTAAGGGGGCTGGATGCGGTAGACGGCACGCCGGTGCTCGACATCAAGCCGTACTTCCCCGCTTACGACAGCAGGGACGCACAGGTACCAGATTGGGTGGACCGCCTAATGGAGCACTACTTCTGATACTGCCAAGCGATTGTGACATGCTGCATGATTGCCCTATTATGGAGGGACAGGCATGGAAGGACCCCGGTGACACAAGTGCACCGGGGCCCATGGCTCTCGTTATTCGGTTGTGACTGTCTTTATACCGCAGCGGTCCCCGTACCGGTGAGCTTCTGCACGAGCCAGTTCTGCACGCCGATGAGCTCGATGAGCTCCAGGTCCCACCCCGTCACGACAAACTGAAGTGCCTGAATCTCCGCCTGCTTGTCTGCCATGTCAGACCTTCTACTTCTCCGCCGGCTCCCACTTGCAGCGCACGGGCGACACGATGGCCCCGCTTGCCTTTAGCTCTTTCATCGCCTTGTCTACGACCTTGCGGTCGAGACCGGAGAGCTCCGCAATCTTTCCCGCGTTCAGCGGCTGGCCCGCCTCGCGCATCGTCTGTAGCACCAGCTCCGTTGCCTCCATTGCATGTCCTTTCTCTCGTGTCCGCACTGT
Source organism: Atopobiaceae bacterium (assembly GCA_017510875.1). Classification (GTDB taxonomy): domain Bacteria; phylum Actinomycetota; class Coriobacteriia; order Coriobacteriales; family Atopobiaceae; genus UBA1367. Next base: position 5,087 of record JAFWLX010000184.1, read on the forward strand.
CCCATTCGGACGCGGATCCCAACAAACGTATGAGCCCTGCCTACCCCAAAGCGACATCCAAGACCATCATCACCACGAACCCGAAGGCAAAGGCGACGGTTCCAACATTGGAGTGCTTGCCCTCGCTCATCTCGGGGATGAGCTCCTCAACGACCACGTAAAACATGGCGCCGGCGGCAAAGGAGAGCAGGTAGGGCAACACGGGGACCACCTGACTCGCAAAGAGAATGGTCACCAGGGAGGCGAGGGGCTCCACCGCGCCGGAGAGCACGCCCAAGAGGAAGGTCCTAACCTTGGACACCCCCTCTGCCTGCAGCGGCAAGGAGACAATCGCTCCCTCGGGGAAGTTCTGGATCGCGATGCCGACGGCAAGCGCAAGGGCTGCAGCTTGGCTCACGCCCGCACCCCCGGCCATCCACCCAGCATAGACCGCACCCACTGCCATACCCTCGGGTATGTTGTGCAAGGTCACGGCCAAGACAAGTTTGGTCGTGCGGGAGAGCCCCGTCCTGGGCCCCTCATCCTGCAGATCCATGTGCGTGTGCGGGGTCACCTCGTCGAGCAGCAGCAGGAACCCCATGCCCAGCAGGAACCCCACGGCTGCCGGCACAAAAGCCAGCCTGCCCATATGCACGCTGCCTTCCAGGGCAGGCAGAAGCAGACTCCAGAACGAGGCGGGCACCATGACGCCCGCCGCAAAGCCCGTGAGCGCGCGTTGCACTCCTTGTGAGATCTGTCCCTTGAGCAGGAAGACCATCGCGGCACCAAGGCTGGTGCCCACAAAGGGTATCAGTATCCCTTGTATGACAGAAAGGGGCATTTGACCACCCACTCTTTGACTGCGGATGTATTGATAGATAAGATACAGATGTCATTTATCTTGGTTGCAATATACAATTCAACCTAACCCTTTGGGCGAACTGCACCCGCGTTACTGGCGCGCACGTCTCCGGATACAGGGCATGAGAAGCGCGGTGCCCACTGCTGCGAGGCATGCCATCGTGGGTACCAGGCTTGCGTTCGCGTCGCTCATAGCGGGAATGGCTGAGCGGTTCTGGGTAGGGGCCGAACTCGTGGCCTGGTTCTGAGCTGGGGTAACGCTTTGGGCTGCGTCCTTGGGTTCGGGTGTGTTTTGCTGCTGCGCTGGCTGCGCTGGCGTGCCGCCCTGGTCGCCACCCGGCACGTCGCCCGGCTGTGAGCCGCCCGGCACCTCGCCCGTAACCGTCAGCGGGATTTCCACGAACGCACTCGCGTAGTCTGTTCGGCAATCGCCGTTGCACTGTTCGCTGAAGACGTAGAGCGTGTACGGCTCTAGCTTCATCCCAGTTGGCAGAGTCAGTACGGCGGTCCCGCTTTCGCTGTCGACAGCCATATGGCCGTAGTAGGGTTTGACATCATATTCACCGTAAAGTGATCTCACAAGGATTGCCGAGACATACTCGTTTTCGCCCGTTCGGGCGCCCTCGTAGCTAATTTCGATGGTGCCGCCGGACGTGACCGTTTCCGTGTTGGCCGACGCCGCGAACCCTCGGTCCCCGTCAAGCAGGGTTAGCTTGTAGCCGCCCGAACCCTCGGCAAACGGTGCCAGGGTGCCGGTTTCGGAGGTGGGCTTGCCTCCCACGGCGGCAGACCAGAGAAGGACAGATTCCGTGTTCAGCGTGAAGGTGGGGCAGATGCCGTTAATCCCACTTAGAGTACTGTAATTACTCTCCTCTCCAAGACCGTTATCAGCATAGAAATAGGCGCACCACGCGCCGTCTTTCTCGAAGATGCCTCCATACCAGTATTTTCCCTCTTCCCCATTAGGAAAAAAACAAACCCCTAAATCGTTGTCGACTATTCCTAAGCTGTCTTTGGCTATGAGCGCCTGCTCAGAGGCAGAAAACGAGCTGGCTTTGAAGGTTGGGAGCATGTCGAAAAAACCGTAATACTTCTCGGTAGAGCAATACAAGTCGGTGGTTTCCGTCGTCAGGCTGAGATTTTCGTAATAGTTATCATAGAGATGGTATAGCCCTCTCCAAAGCACGTGATACGCGTAAAGCGTCGCGCCATCGATTGGTATCGAATTTCTACCCCTTTCCTCATTATCGCCTACAATGACCCATGCAATCGGCGTGCCGTCGTAGCAGCCCAGCCAAAGCAGGTCGTCATTGTTAAGAGCAGACTTGTTGAATGACATTATCTGGGCAGATCCGCCCTCGCGCGTCAACGTGACGGCGTAGCCTTTGGAGCCTGCTTTCGTTATGCGAACATTGTCATCATATACGCACAGGTAGAAGGTTGCGTTGGCATCTGCGTAAAACTCAGTGCGGTCTTGCGCGCACGAAGCTCCAAGGTCGTTGCCGTTAGCGTCGAAAAGAGAGAGTCTTGGGTGGTAAGCTACAGCCCCGCCTTTGTTTGCTAAGACCAAGGAGTACTCCCCGGACACCCCCGTCGTGAACGTGAACCACACATAGACCTGTTCCCCGCTGCTGGTGAACTCCTGGGTTTCGTCCACTTCAAGCGCGATGGCGTCATCCATGTCTGTGCCGCCTTCCGCGCGGGCCATCCGCGGCTCGAGCGCCAGGCCGACGGCAATCGCTATGGCCGCAAGGACTGCCAAGATCAGGGGTTTGAAGTTTGGTTTTGTCATGGCGGGTCCTTTCTTGGACACGTGGTCTACGGGAGCATTTTACTGCTTTGGCTGCGGTTGCTTGTCTGCACTGGGCAGCAAGATGTGTAGGACGGCAGGCGCGATCGATGCGCTTGTGATGCTGTCGCTCGGGAATGAGTGGTGACGCTAAGCTCGATGGGCTACTGGTTCTGCTCGTGCCCGACGCCGCTGCTCCTGACAGGATGAGAGAACGTGCGTGGGCTGACTTCGATGGGGCAGACGTGCGGCGGGTCCTCGAGAATCGCGGCGCTGTATTTGATAGGACTGGACCCGGGCTCAAACTCGGGCCATACGCAGCCAACACACATGACGCTTGCCGGCCATTGGCCTTACACAATCATAGGAGCAGATTGGAACGATAGACGTAACTGGTAAAATGACATATCGCTCTCTCCCGGCATAATAGGAGGGTTTATGGACTACAAGGCCATGGGTGGCG
>JAFWLX010000185.1 GCA_017510875.1 Atopobiaceae bacterium
CGCGTGGTCAGGAACGGGGGCGCGGGCGGCGTGGACGGCATGGGCGTGGCGGAGCTTCCCGCCTGGCTCGACGCCAACCACGACGCGCTCACGGACAGGATACTCAAGGGGAGGTACCGGCCCAAGCCGGTGCGAAGGGTCGAGATACCCAAGAGGGAGAGGGGCAAGGTCAGGCTGCTCGGCATCCCCACCTGCATCGACCGGCTGGTCCAGCAGGCCGTCGCACAGCAGCTGGCGCCCATATTCGAGCCGAGGTTCCACGAGGACAGCTACGGCTTCCGCCCCGGCAGGTCGGCTCACGACGCGCTGCGCGCCGTCAAGCGCCACGCCGACGCGGGCAGCGTGTGGGTGGCGTCGATGGACCTGGAGCGCTTCTTCGATACGGTCAACCAGTCCAAGCTGGTGCAGCTGCTGTCGGACGCGCTCGCGGACAAGCGGGTGGTGTCGCTCGTGCACCGCTTCCTCATGGCGGGCGTCGTGGTGGACGGCATCGTGGAGGAGACCAAAGAGGGCACCCCGCAGGGAGGCCCGCTGTCGCCGCTGCTCGCCAACGTCCTGCTCAACGAGCTGGACTGGGAGCTGGAACGCAGGGGCCACGCGTTCGTCCGCTACGCCGACGACTTCATCATCATGAAGCGCAGCCGCAAGGCGGCGGAGCGCGCCATGGAATCCGTCACGAGGTTCGTGGAATCGAGGCTGTTTCTCAGGGTCAACCGCGAGAAATCCTACGTGGCGCACATCACCCAGCAGGTCGGGTACCTCGGGTACTCCTTCGGGATGCGCGGGGACGCGGACGGCATGGTCAGGCTGCGCATGCAGGTGCACCGGAAGTCCGTCGAGTCCCTGAAGGACAAGGTGCGCGAGATTCTCTCCCGCTCCAACGGATGGTCGCTGGACCTCAGGCGCTACCGCCTGCGCTGCCTCGTCAACGGCTGGGTGGGCTACTTCCGCCTCGCCGACATGAGGGGGCTGCTGCGCCGAATCGACGAGTGGGTCCGCCGCAAGGTGCGATGCGTCTACTGGAAGTGCTGGAAGCGGGTCCGCACCAAGTTCCGCGCCCTCGTGCGCCTCGGCGTCGGCCGGGGGCGGGCGTGGCAGTGGGCGAACTCGCGCAAGGCCTACTGGCGCGTGGCGGGCAGCGGCATTCTCGACCGGGCGCTCGGCAACTCCAAGCTCACAGAGCTGGGATGGGCCCTCTTCTACCCCCGCTACCTGCAAGTGAAGTGTTAAGTCTGGGAACCGCCGTGTACCGGACGGTACGCACGGTGGTGTGGGAGGACGGCGCGCCGACTAACGGCGCGCCTCCTACCCGATTGCGAGCATGCAGCGTGGATTGGAGGACCGTCCCTTTTCCACGTTGGTGCCTTTTGGCTCAAACTGACTTTCTTTTGTGGGACGGAAGTGTCCCACAAGACGAGGCGAAGAAGGTGTGGCGCAATATAACAAGTAATGTCCCTTCCGTACTACCGATCGCAAGCGTCACATGTGACCTCTTTCTTTGCGGCGGTACGGAAGGGACATTCTCTAACGTATTGCAACGCACCTTAAGCTGGGCTTTGTTACAGCCTATATAAGACCCTCGGCCTCGAGCCTGCGCTTCAGTGCCTCCTCGTGCACGGAGAAGCGCAGCGCCGTCTCGGAGGTAATGCGGCCTTCCTTGCAGAGCGCAAACAGGCTCTGGTCCATGGTGCGCATGCCTTCGGCGCTGTGGCTGGCAATGACCGAGTCAATCTGATAGGTCTTCTCTTCGCGGATAAGGTTGCGGATGGCTGCGTTGGAGTGCATGATCTCGAACGCGGGCGTCTGGAAACCATCAACGGTGGGCACAAGCTGCTGGCACACAATGGCCTGTAGCACCAGCGAGAGCTGAATGCGAATCTGGCGCTGCTGACGGGCGGGGAATGTGTCCACAATACGGTCGATGGTGCCCGAGGCGCTGGTGGTGTGCAGCGTCGAGAACAGAAGCTGCGCCATCTCGGCTGCGGTCATGGCCGTAGCTACCGTCTCGGCGTCGCGCATCTCGCCCAGAAGGATGATATCGGGTGCCTCACGCAGGGCCGAGCGCAGGGCCTCGGCATAGGTTGCCACGTCGGTGGGAATCTCGCGCTGCGTAACGATGCACTTGCCATGGCGATGCACGTACTCGATAGGGTCTTCCATCGTAATGATGTGACCCGAGCGCTCGTGGTTGATGCGGTCGATGATGCAGGTAAGTGTGGTGGTCTTACCGCTGCCAGCCGGTCCTGTTACCAGCACCAGACCCTTTTGCAGCTGCGAAAGCGACAGGACGTCCTCGGTAATCTCGTAGTCTGCAGGATCGGGCAGACCAAAGGCAATCACGCGAATGACGGCCGAGTAAGAGCCGCGCTGGCGAAACACGTTTGCACGAAAACGTCCAATGCCGCCAATGGCAAACGAGAAGTCCTCGTCGTGGTTGTGGTTGTCGCGCATGATGGAGAAGTCGCGATCTGCCAGCATGTAGATTGCCTCAACAACCTCTTGGGTGTCCTTGGGCATAAGCATATCGGTGCCAAGGTGGTGGATGACGCCATGCGCCTCATACGAGAGCGGTAGGCCAGCAACCACAAAGATGTCGGATGCGTTGGCGTCAATCATGTTCTTGAGCAGCGGCTTGAGTTCCATTACGAATCCTTCCTGCTTACGAGGCCCCAAAGAGGTTGCCCATGGTGGGTTCATCGTTTACGACGGCTGTCATGCGCCATGTGCGCACGTCGAGCGATCCGTCCTTGTTCACCTGCAGTGTTATGTCCAACTCGCGGCCATTGCCGCAATCAAAGCTGGCGTGATAGCCTTCGTCGTCCAAGCTGGCGTCTACCTGTAGCTCTGTGCCCTCAGGCGCGCTTGCACGTGCGGTATCACGCGCTATGCGTACGGCCGTGCTGTCATCGGCTCCCTGCGTAAGCTGTGCGTCGAGTGTTGCCATAAAGGTCTGTGCGGCAACCTCGTCTACATAGAGTTGCGTAGTTGCGTCAGAGCGGCGCTGCGACATGGCCATGGTGGCATTAGCAGTAGAGGTAGCCAGAACCGCAAGCACAGCCAGGCAGACGATCGAGACAAGGGTAAAGATGGACAGTGGACCCATGCGAACGTTTTCTACCACGCTGCCGCGCTGTTTGCCCATGCTCATTTGACCCCCCTCTCGTAGCTAGCTGTCTGAAGGGTGTAGACGGGCATGCTGGGATCAGCGGTGCCGTCGGTCACATATACCAAGATCTCTGCGTGGTACAGCGTGCCGGCACCGGTTGACTCGGGGGTAACCGTGCACTTTACCATGTACTCGTCGATGTTGATGTCCTGATTGGGCGCAGAGGGGTTGGCCTCAAAGCGCTCGGCAGTGCTTGTGGCAAGCGAGATGGCTTCTGCCAGATGGCGTCCGTCGCGTGCGCGTACCACAGCCGACGACGAGAGCAGCACCACAATGGCAAGTGACACCAACATTATGAGAAGCACAAGCATGGACTCGACAAGCACGGCCATGCCAGACCATCTGGGCTGGCTGTTGTCTGCTCGCGTGATAGTGGGAAGCTGGAAGCTCATGACGCATCTCCCTTACTGCCGCTAGCCACGCTTGTTGCCAAGTCGCTCACGCCTTCGGACATGTCCTCAATCGAGCCTTCGGAATTGCTCTGCGCGCTGCTCTGGTTGGACCGTAGAGCGACGCAAGAGTTGCCCTCATCGGTAATGAGCGTGAGCAGCTGCCCGTCGGTCTTAAACTCAAAGGTCTTAGACTCAAACAGTGCCGTGGCGGTACCGGGGTTATAGGGACGCCCTGTCTTGGTGAACTCTTGCATGATCATGCCTTGGTACAGGTAGATGCGCGTCTCATAGGTGCCGCTTGCAAGGGTGCGGTACAGCACCAGAGCCGGACCCTCGGGCCCCTCTCCCGTGCCCAGGGCGCCTGCAAAGTCGTTGTTTCTTACCAGGTTGGTAAGCAGGCCAGACTGCAGGTGCATGTCGTTTGAGCGCATCTGCGCGCGCGATGTTGAGCGATACATGATGGTACCGGTCAAGAGCGCCAGCATAAGTGCAAGGAAGAAGACACCCATCAGCAACGTGGAGAAGATCTGCGAGGAAGGCGTAAACGTCTGCCTATCCATGCGGGCGCGCTCAAGCGCCGAGAGCAGGGCCTCGTTGGTCTGCTTTGACTTGCTCATGCGGTCACGGTTGCTCATAGGGCCGTCACCACCACACTGGGTGGAATGTTGTCACCCATCCACTCGTAGGTCACCTGGTAATCGCGATCGTTGATCACAAGGCCGTAGTGATTCCTTAGGTGATCGATTGACGGGGGATACGATCCCTCAACAGCGCAGCACTGCAGGGCTGCCTGCATGACTGCTGCACGTATGGATGTGCTTGCCTGTTCTTGCGTGGACTCCTGCGAGAAGGCATAGCCACGCCATACAACTACGGCGACAAGGGCGATGGCAACCGCAATAAGCAGGTACCGCCTCCTCTTTCTTCGTAGCTCCTCGTAGGTAGTCTCGTGATACATGCGTGCGTCCTAACCTATGGCCGTGAGCATGCCAACCAGCGGCAGCATTACGGCAATGAGGGTGACACCCACCGATACGGTGAGGAAGATGGCAAACAGGGGCTCGACAAACTCGATGGCGTGGTCTATCTGACTTACGGCATCGTCAAAGAAGGCCAGCGAGAACTGCGACAGCACTTCGTCGGTGCTGCCCGAGCGCACGCCTACGTTGAGCATGCGGGCGTAGAGCGGCTCAAACACCTCGCACTCGCCAATGGCCTGTGCAAGACTGCGAGGATTGTCCAACGAGACCATGGCCTCGTGCGCACGCTCGACGCGCTTGCGCAGGTCCTCGTGCTCCACCGTCTGCATAGCTTTGAGCATGGCCTCCTCGGCAGTGATGCCTGATGAGATGTAGGTGGCCAGCGAGGCGGTAAAGCGCGAGAGAGCCAGCTGGTACATTGCGTCTTTGGTAAAGGGAATCTTCTCGAGCAAGCGAATGACCTTTTGACGACCGGTCTCGGAACGCATGAGAAACAGCAGCCAGAGAGCTATGAGGGTGGCAATCACAACCAGAACGAGTGATACGATACCAATGGTGTGTGAGGCACCAATGCTCATGACCGAGTTTGCAGTGAGCGATCCGGCCGTGCGCTCGTATACCGAGGTAAACACGGGCAGGATGGCAAAGGTCGAGAAGGCCAGAATGGCGCACATGATGGCAAGCAGCGTTGCCGGGTAGCGCAGATTCTGGTTCATCTTGGCAAACAGGCGCGACTCTTCGTCGTAGTACATCTCAAGGGTGCGCAGAACGTCCTCAAGGCGACCAGAACGCTCGCCGGTCTCCACCATGCCTACGGCATAGGTCGGGAAGCCTCCACTGGCCTCCATGGCCTCTGACAGCATGCTGCCCGACACCACGTGGTCGTAGACGAGTGCACATACCTCTTGGAAGCGTGAACGCTCGCGGTTCTCGCCCAGCATGAGCACTGCCTCATCGACTGTTATGCCCGCCTGGATCATGGTGGCAATGCTTCCGCAGAAAGCGCTGAGTGCGCTGCTCTCAAGCAACTTTTGTGCCATGTGCCAAGCCCCTCCGTTCGTGCTAGTAGACGTATCGATCTGTGTAGGTGGTGCCGTCGCCAATGGTTGCTCCTGCACCTGCCGAGGCAAAGGTCACGTCACAGCGCGACCAGGTATTGGGTGAGATGGAGAACTGCGCGGTCTGCCAGGTTCCGTCAACGTAGACCATGACCCAGGCATGATACAGGTTGTTGGGGTTCACGTAGCCCGTGACCACCTGCGCCGGGATGCCAACGCTGCGCAGCATGGCCGCGGCAAGGCTGGCGTAGTCAAAGCAGACGCCGCTCTTGTCGGCCAACGTAGCGTCGGGGTCGGGGACGTAGCCGGTGCTGTTGGCCAGCTGTGCGGCCTTGTTGTCGTCGTAGGTAATGTTGTCAGCTACAAAGGTGCAAATCTCGCGCACGGCCTCGCCCTGGTTCTCTACGCCATCCATGAGCTCGCGAGCCTTCTTTACACAGCTGCTGTCAGACTTGTAGCTGCAATAGATGTTGGGGACGAGGAACGGGTCAAACTCAGAGGAAAGCGATACGTCGGCAGTTGCGCTGTCTAGCTCGGCGTAGTTGCTGCCCTCAACGTTTTCCATGACGCGGAAGGTATAGCTGCCATTGCCCATGTTGATGGGGAAGCATGTGGCGCTGCCATCGTTGGGCATGTCGTAGACATAGGAAAGATCGCCGCAGAGTATCTGGAACTTAAGGCGGGCGGATGACTTGCCACGCGCGCCCACCCAACCGCTGTTGACGCCCGAGGTGTCGATGGTGGTGTCGCCGCCAGAATCTGCCACAGAGGGAATCTTTACATCTTTGGGAAGCTTGAAGTCGGCACCGGTGGCCTCGCCCTTGTCATCGCCGCCGCCAAGGATGCCGCCAAGAATGCCACCGTCATTGTCCTCGGACTTCTCGGGCTCGCCCTTATCGCCGGCGTCATCGTTGCCTTTATCGCCCTTGCCACCGTCATCCTTGCTGCCGGAGTCCGAGCTGGCGCTAGACTCACCGCCGCCTCCGCCGCCGCAGGCAGAAAGGGAAAGCGTGGCAAGTGGGGCAAGGGCCAAAATCAGCGAGAGCAAGAGCGTTGCCAAGACGTGCGGAAGGGAAGCGGGCGCACTAACGCGCCTTACGCCGTACAACCTTCCTACCAACTGCATGCTTTGCCCCCAGGATGGTGCCTATGTATAACAGAGCAAGTATAGCGCACTCTGTGATGGAGGTTGCTCCGAATTGGGCGCCTGGCAAGGTCGGCTGCGCCGGCCGTCACCGGACGCGACAGGTCGGGACGGGTGCTGTCACGGCTCCTTCTGAGGCTGCTCCGCCCGTCGGCGCGGCGCTTAGCGAGGACTGTC
>JAFWLX010000186.1 GCA_017510875.1 Atopobiaceae bacterium
TGACATCGCCATCCACGAGGTTTGTGACCCAACCGGTAAGTCCGTGCTGCTCGGCCCATGCCTGCGAGGTAAAGCGAAAGCCCACGGCCTGCACACGCCCGGTATAGCGAAGCTTCTTGCGCACGGCACCTTGGGGGATGGTCTTCTCCCTTTTGGGCTTAGCGTCCTTACGCTGCCAGAACCACTTCATGGGCACCTCCAACTACCGTCATGCATTAACCATAGCGCAGGGACGAGAAAAGAGGTAGCCAAAACACCGTTAGTTTGAGTCAGGGAAGGTGCGCTTGCTTTTGGTATGACCGAGCGGGAGCCAGAGGCGCAAATGCTAGCTAACAGACGCAAAAAAGGCGTCTTTCATGTCCAAAAGCGCCTCTCCTTGCTGTTTTTGCAGCTAAACGTACTAGAACGTTATAGTCCTGACAACTGCGTGAAACAATGCCTTTCTACAATGGTCCGCACGCACAACGGTGCGAGTGGAACGAGAGATTCCAAAAAGCAAGGAAAGGCGAGTCGATGAAGAAACCGCAAGACATCCTTACGATGCCTCATGACCAGCTGGAGGCCATCCAGCTTGAGGGCATCAAGAAGACCGTGATCGCGTGCTACGAGAACGTCGAGTTTTACCACAACCTCTTTGACGAGGCTGGCTTTGATCCCTACGCGGTCGAGAGTTTTGAGGACCTTGCAAAAGCCCCCTTTACCACCAAACAGGACCTGCGCGACAACTATCCCTACGGATTCTTTGCTGTCCCCATGAAGGACGTGCGCGAGATTCATATGTCAAGTGGCACAACTGGCATCGCCACCGTTGGCGGCTATACCGAGCACGACCTTGACATTTGGGGCGATTGCTTTGCCCGCGGCATATGGTATGCCGATGGCGACGAGAACGACGTGGCCCACATCTGCTATGGCTATGGCCTGTTCACAGGTGGTCTGGGTGCCCATTATGGCTGCGAAAAGGCCGGCTGCATGACCATTCCCATAAGCGCCGGCAATACCGAGCGACAGATTCGAGTGATGCGCGATATGGGTTCCACCATACTGTGCTGCACACCCAGCTATGCCATGTACCTAGCCGACACGGCCATTGCCATGGGCCTTGACCCCAAGAAGGACTTCCACCTGCGTGCCGGCATCCACGGTGCCGAGGCCTTCTCGGACAACTTCCGTGCCGAGCTTGAGGACAAGCTGAACTATAAGGTGCTTGATGTCTATGGCCTCACAGAGACCATGGGCCCGGGCGTTGCCATCGAGTGCATGGAGCAAAACGGCCTCCATTTGGCCGAGGACCACTTCTATGCCGAGATTATCGACCCCGAGACCGGCGAGGTCCTGCCCGATGGCGAGTGGGGCGAGCTGGTGCTTACCACCATCGACCGTGAGGCAACCCCGGTGGTGCGCTATCGCACGCGTGACATCACGCGCATCATCCCTGGCGAGTGCGCCTGTGGACGTACTCACAAGCGTATCGACCGGCTGCATGGCCGTACCGATGACATGCTCATCATTCGCGGCGTCAATGTGTTCCCGTCCCAGATTGAGGACGTCATGGTCACGTTCCCGCAGGTGGCCAGCTGGTACCAGATCGAGCTCATCCGCAAGAACCACCTTGATGTGGTCACCCTTAAGGTCGAGGTCAACCCTGACTTTGACTTTGACGAGATTGCTGCTATCGAACAGCTGCAGCAGGACATCCAGTCACGGCTTAAGACGGCTCTGTCGGTGGGCATCCGGGTTAAACTGGTGGAGCCCAAGAGCATTCCACGCAGCGAGGGCAAGGCAAAGCGCGTCATCGATCTGAGGGGAGACGATAAGTAATGATTATGCAGCTTACGGTGTTCCTCGAGAACTCTGAGGGGCGACTTGCGGCGCTGTGCCGCACCTTGGCCGATGCCAACATCAACATGAGCGCCCTCACCATCGCCGAGACAAGCGACTATGGCATTGTGCGTATCATTTGCGACAACGTGTTTCATGCGGTAGACGTGCTTGAAGAGTCGGGCTTTCGCGCCACCAAGACCAAGGTGTTGGCCGTTGAGGTGCCCGACCGGCCGGGCGCTCTGGCCGAGCTGCTCGAGGCGCTTGGATCGACTGGCGTCAACATCGAGTACGGCTACTGCTTCCTGAGCGATGGCAACAAGGCCATTGACGTTCTCAAGATCAAGCCGCAGGACCGTCCTGCGGCCGAGGCTGCCATCACCTCGGCGGGCTTCAAGCTTCTGCACTGGGATGACATTGCCTCGTAGGTGACCATACGGCAATAGGGAGTAGTTTCGATGCTGGGGCGAAGGAGAATACTCTTTCGTCCCAGCATCGGGCATTGGGAGGACGTGCATGTCTCAGAAGAGGGGTAGGGCAGAGCTCAAGCCTATGAGCTTCCGCACGATTGTGCCCATCGTGCGAGTTGCAGGGCTTGTTCCTACAACCATTGCCTTTGCGGTGCACTTTGTGCTTGCGTCGGCTGTCGTTGCCGTCTGTGAGCCAGCGTTTGAGGGATTTGCTGACGCCGCCTGGTACATGTTTGCAGTTGTCACAACCATAGGTTTTGGCGACTTCACCTGCATAACGTTTATGGGGCGCCTGATGACCGTTCTCCTCTCGATCTATTCGGTTTTTTACCTGGCGCTCCTAACCGGCGCGGTGGTGAGCTATTGCTCCGAGCGCATGAAGGCCATGCGCGACGAGAGCATTGCCGAGTTCATAGATCAGCTTGAGCGGCTGCCCGAGCTGAGCAAAGACGAGCTGGAAGCAATATCTGCCAAGGTGCGCAGCATGCGTTAGGCGGTACCAGCGACCTGTGGCGCACCAACGCTCGAGAGGTTAGCATTGATTTTGTGCGAAAAGCGAATGAGAGAAGAGTGCGGTATCATTGGTATCTGTGTCGCCTCACGGTAAGGCGATGGATGTCTGAACAAGCAGCATGAGAACGGGAGACTCCCGATGTCTTTGGCAAAAAGATGCGCGTGCGTACTAACCTGCGTTCTTATCACCTGTCTGGTGCTCACGGGATGCAACAAGAAAAAGGAAGATTACCGGAAGGACTTTGTGGGGACATGGGAGATTGTTGACATAACCCAAACGGAGAAGTCCTTCACGGAGCAACAGCTTAATGAGATGAAGACACACGGTCTTAACGTGTACCTCGATCTTCGCGAGGACGGAACAAGCGAGCTGGACCTGTTTGGCTCTACCACGGCTGGCACATGGCAGGCAACAAGCTGGCACAAGGCCAAGATGACCATGAAGGAGCAGGCCATAGAGCTGCACATCCTGGACAACGGCTTGCTCGAGCTCTCGCAGGACAAAGACGTCATGCAGTTTAAGCAGATCGAGGAATCCGAGAAGCGTTATATCCTCGAGCCGATTAACATCGAACAGATCTCGTCGGAACAGCCCACCGAGGATAGTTCCGATCAGGAGAGCGAGGATTCCTCCGAGGAGTCGGAAGAGGAGATAGACGAGGCTGCGTAGTGTCGGACAACGGGCGTTCTGATACAGGCATTGGCGGAGCTGGCGAAGTCCCTGAGGCGGGCGTCGTGCACGATGAGGGTGCTGTGCGTAATGAGCCTGCTATGGCAGAGCTCATGCAGGTCCTTGACGAGCTTCCGCCTTCTGATCTAGCAGGTCCGCGACTACCCACGCCCGCGCAGGTTGCTACGGCATTGGCAATGATTGCGTTGGTGAGTCCGGCGGCGCTGGGCGGCATACCCGTGTTGCCGGTGACCATCGAAGAAGATCGCCGTCGCCATCAGGACGAGATTCAGCAGATAAGCGAATCGTCGGTAGGTGTACACCAGGACGTGCAGGCGGCTGCAACGGCCTTGGTGCTGTCACAGGGACGGCTGGCGCAGGTCACCCGTGAGGTAGAACGTTTGACAAAGCATGATATAAGCGAGACGGATGTGGTCCATGCCGCACATCAGGTTCTTGCGGGTAAGACCCCAACGGGGCAGCGTATCAGGTTTCAGTCTGCGCTTAGTAGCGTTGCCAACGACTCAGTTGACCTGTTTATCCTCTCTGCCGACGAGCAGGAGGATGCGCGGAGGCAGCGCGAGGACGAGCTATTGGACGATATGGGCGATGAGGACCTTGACGCCTGGCTCAGCGAGTTTGAATAGCAGCGAGGCTGGAACGGTCTCTTCGTTATCCAATGACCGACAAAGCATGTTATCGGTGCGATAGCAGTGTCCTGCTGGAGTCTTTTGCACGTCTTCGGTACTTTTGCGGTTGCCACGACTGCCACTCACGTTTTCGGTACATGAAAAGCGCCGACAATCATGATTGTCGGCGCTTTTCATGTACCGAAAA
>JAFWLX010000187.1 GCA_017510875.1 Atopobiaceae bacterium
GCTCCGCCCTTACGACGCGGCAGCTGCGGAACTCGCGTCGCTTAGGGGCAACGCCCCTAAGCGACGCTCAGACAGTCCTCGCTAAGCGCCGCGTCGACGGGCGGAGCAGCCTCAGAGGAGATCCCGAGGGTCACCGTCCGGCCGCCCCGTGATGGGCTGCGTCCCCCCGAGGACCCTCTGCCATGGCCCCAGCTCTATCGTGCGCAGGCTTGCTCGATGGCTCCGACCACTATACGCAGGGCCTTGATGCGCGCATAGCGCTTGTCCACTGACTCAAGCACATACCATGGGGCAAAGCTCGTGTTGGTCTTGCGCAGCATCTCGTTTATGGCCTCTTCGTAGGCATCCCACTTCTCGCGGTTACGCCAGTCCTCGTCGGTTATCTTCCACTGCTTCTCGGGCGTGTTCTGACGATCGGTGAAGCGTGCAAGCTGCGTCTGAGAGTCTATCTGGACCCAAAACTTGATAAGCACGCTACCTGCGTCAACCAGCTCCTTCTCAAACTCGTTTATCTCGTTATACGCACGCCGCCACTCGTTTTCTGAGCAGAAGCCCTCTATGCGCTCGACCATAACGCGCCCGTACCACGTGCGGTCAAAGATGGCAATGTGTCCGCTCTTGGGCAGGCGATTCCAAAAGCGCCAGAGGTAGTGATGCGCTAGCTCGTTGCGCTCGGGGCTGGCAATGGGATGCACGATGTAGCCACGCGGATCAAGGGCCTTGGTGATACGTTTGATGTTGCCACCCTTGCCGGCGGCATCCCAGCCTTCGTAGCCGATAATGACAGGTATGCGTTTGCGGTACAGCTCGTTGTGCAACTCGCTCAGGCGTTGCTGCAGCCGCTTGAGCTCCTCGTGATACTCGTTCTCGTCAATGGTCTTGTTGAGGTTGATCTCGGAAAGAGGAGGCGTCTTTTTGAGCCTAAAGACGTTCTGGCGGAGCGGGGCTGCTGTGCCGCGGTTATGTATGGCTACGTCAATGCCGGTATTGAGATACTCAAGCACCTGCAACGCCGACCACGAGCTGTCGCGGGCATCAATGATGTACCACGGGGCATTTGAGCGGTTGGTGTCGCGTAGGTAGCGGTCGTATACTGCAAGGCAGCGGTCGTAGTTGTCGTTTTCCCAGTAGTCATCCTCGTCCACACGCCAGCTGGTGTTCTCATCGGCTTTAAGCCCATCAAGACGACGGCGCTGCTCCTTCTGTCCGATGTGGAAGAAGAACTTCATCACCAGGTAGCCACCGTCAACCAGCTGACGCTCTGCCGTGTTGATGGAGTCAATGCGTCGGTCATACTCGTCGTCCGAGAGCGTGCCCATAACGCGTGCAGTGGTGACCTCCTCCTTCCACCATGTGTCAAAGAACTTGAACTGACCCTCTTTGGGAATCTCTATCATATAGCGCCACAAGAATGGCCTACGACGCTCTTCGTCAGTGGGCTCGGAATCCTTTGTTATCGCCTGGAAGAATCGGGGGTCCATCTCTTTGATGACCTTGGCAAGCGTTGTGCCCTTTCCTGCAGACCCCCAGCCCTCAAAGATGACCATCACGGGCACCTTGGCGTTCTTTATGCGTATCTGATTGGCGGCAAGCCTCGCCTGCTCGATTGCGGTCCTTGCCTTGAGCTCTTCCTTCTCGGGTTTGGTTGCCCGAGCAAAGTCCTTAAGCATTGCCGCCTCCATGGGTCTGTAGAGTGTGGTTGTGCTGCCTTCCATTGTTACACGAACACTCCGACATGGAGCCGTAACTGCTGCGAACGGGCAGAAGGCTGCTACGGGCCACGGACGGACAAAGGGGCGCTGGTGGATTGGTACCCCCAATCCACCAGCGCCCTAAACCAAACAAGGCCGAGAGACTCCTGTTGACGCCTATTCCACCGTGACGGACTTGGCCAGGTTGCGAGGCTTGTCCACGTCGTAACCGCGGTCACGCGCCACGTAGCGCGCAAGCATCTGCAGATGCAGAACCGAGACCGCAGGCACAATCAGCTCGTCGGGACAGGGCGGAACCCAAAGGACCTCAGAGCAGAGCTTTGCCACACGGTCATCGCCGTCGGTTGCTACGCCTATCACGGCTGCACCGCGCGCAAGACACTCCTGAATGTTCGAGACGGTCTTGTCGTGCACGTGATCGAAGGGCACAATTGCCACCACAGGAAAACCGCCCTCGATAAGGGCAATGGGGCCATGCTTCATCTCGCCCGCTGGATAGGCCTCGGCATGCAGGTAGCTGATCTCTTTGAGCTTGAGTGCTCCCTCATACGAGGTGGCTGCATTAACGTTACGACCCAGGTAGAGCGAACTTGTCTTGTTTCTAAAGAGGCGCACAGCCTGCTTGTCCTGCCAACGGCGGGCCAGCACCTGGCGCATGAGGTCTGGAATGCACTCAAGGTCGTGGAAATGCTTGACAACCTCTTCGCGCGTCATCTGGCCCTTTGCCAGCGCAAGACGCAGGGCAAGCAGGTAAGAGGCCACCATCTGGGCCGTATAGGCCTTTGTCGACGCAACAGCCACCTCGGGACCAGCCTGCACGTACAGCGTGCCATCCGACTCGCGTGCGGCGGTTGAGCCCAGCACGTTGGTGATGGCAAACACGTTGCAGCCCATACCCTTCATGCGCCTGGCCGCGGTGAGGGTGTCGGCGGTCTCACCCGACTGCGTGATGATGACGCACATGGTGTTTTCATCCACCAGGTAGTCCTCGTCGTAGTTGAACTCAGAGGCGTACTCCACCGATACGGGAATCCTTGCCCAGCGCTCTATGGCGGACTTGGCAGCCAAACCCGCATGATATGATGTGCCGCAAGCGATAATGACCACATGACGTACGGCAGCCAGCTCCTCGCGCGAGAGCGAAAGCTCGTCCAGCTCGATGCCGTGATGGCCCAAGCGACCGCTGAGCAGGCGCTCGATAGCCTCAGGCTGCTCGCTTATCTCCTTTGCCATAAAGTCAGAGTAACCGCCCAACTTGGCCGCCGAGGCGTCCCAGTCAATGTCAATGGTCTGCGGATGCTCAACCACACGGCCATCACGGTCGGTGATCAGAATCGATCCGTCGGGCGAGAGGGTTGCCACGTCACGGTCCTCGAGCTGCATGACATGTGAGGTCACGCCAGCAAGAGGCATCACGTCAGAGGCAACATAGGCGCCCTCGGATGTTGAAGCCACCACCAGAGGCGAGCCCTTGCGCGTAACCACCATGGTCCCGGGCACGTCGGCGCAGATGACCGCCAGAGCCCACGAACCCTCAAGCCGGTCGCAGGCGTTGCGCACCGCAGCTGCCAGGTCACCCTTTGCAGGGCCTGCCCAAGCATCCTCAATAAGATGCGCCACAACCTCGGAATCGGTATCAGAGGCAAACGTATGGCCCTCGGTAAGAAGCTGCCGCTTAAGCTGTTGGTAGTTCTCGATAATGCCGTTGTGGACAATGGCAATGCGTCCCGTGCAGTCCTTGTGCGGATGGGCATTGCGGTCTGTTGGGGCGCCGTGTGTAGCCCAGCGCGTATGCCCAATACCGCAGGTTCCGTTGAGATTAGCCACCCCGGCGCGCTCGCGCAGGTGAGCCACGCGCCCAGCGCACTTCACACCGTGAAGGTTTCCCGAGGGCGATACCACTTGCACACCAGCAGAGTCATAGCCCCGGTACTCGAGCGTCTGTAAGCCATCCAAAAGCCAGCCTACCGCCTGGTTCTTTCCCGTGTATCCCACAACTCCGCACATTTTGACTCCCCTCCGTTGCATTCGCATACGGATGAAATACTATCCCTTATAGAGTCCGACCGTGTTTCGGTCTGCTCAATTGCAAATTACAAGAAGGTAATGTCTTGCAAAACAGAAAGACAGGACGCACGCCACATGCAAGAACGACACACTTCCTAGTAGTATTCCACCAAGACCGGGCTTGATGGCCTACTTATCTCTCATTCTTCCGGTCTCACGTGCGACATCCAACTGTTCGAGCATGCTATACGTTATGTCGTATGCTGCGCCGGCATTTCTGGTAAACGCATCAAATGCGCCAAAGAAGCCCACCATGTCCGTAGGCATTTTTAGCGTTTCCAGAATGATTGTAGTGCTCGAGACGGTGCCCGTTGATGCGAGCGACAGCTCGATGACCATAACAAGCATGACGAGCATCAAGGCGATATCCACCGTTATTCCTGCCACATCGGCAATAAAGAACACCGATAGCACCAGCGATATCGTTCGGGATGGTCCCAGTAGGTTATAGCTGAGGGACAGCCACAGATCAGAGAAAGATGATTCAACACCCGTATAATTTTTCATAATAGACCCGAAGGATGAGAGTCAAACATCGGAGGCGCACCATTACCGATGCAGAGGTCACGTATCTGCTCGAGCTTGTCAAGAAGGGATGCTGAACCATGGCCTACACACAGGAGACAGTGCACGACATCGTGAACGCGCAACGGGAGTTCTTCCTGTCGGGAAAGACGCTCAGCATCGAATGGCGCACCAAGCAGCTTAAGAGGCTCTTGGGGGCCGTGCTTGACAACGAAGAGATGCTCAAAAAGGCACTGTACGAAGACCTTGGCAAGAGCCCGGTCGAGGCGTACCTGTGCGACATTGGTCCCACGATCGTGGAGGTTGACGAGATCCTGCAGGGGCTGCGCAAGTGGGCGCGTCCCGAGTTGCATTTTAGCGGTCTCATGTGCTTTCCCAGCGCCTGTACCCGCGTATACAAGATGCCCTATGGCGTCACGCTTGTGATAAGCCCCTTCAACTTTCCCGTCCTTCTGACTCTGGGCCCTTTGGCAGCAAGCATCAGCGCTGGAAACACGGTGGTTGTCAAGGCCAGCTCGAAGTCGGCTGCCTGCACCCGCGCCCTCAAGACACTTCTTGAGGGCATCTTTCCTCCCGAATACGTAGCTGTGATCGATGGCGGACATGACGTGGCCGACATGTGCCTAGCTGAGCGCTTTGACAAGGTCTTCTACACAGGATCGCCCGCCGTGGCCAAGCACGTCATGGAGATGGCCTCCCACAACCTGACCCCTGTTGCGCTTGAGTTGGGCGGCGAGACGGGCAACTGGTGCATTGTTCGCAAGGACGCCGACCTGAAGGATGCCGCACGAAAGATAGCATTCTTCAAGCTGTGCAATGCCGGACAGATCTGCATCAATGTCAACCAGGTGGCAGTGGCCGAAGAAGTGGCCGACGCATTTCTCGGCGAGCTGAAATCCGAGTTTGAACGGCAGATTGGCAAAGAGGCGCACCTAAACCCCGAGTATCCCAAGCTCATCACCAAAGCAGCCTACAAAAAGTGCGAGCGCACGGCAGATGCCTATAGAGACCGAATCGTTTTTGGAGGCGTTGGTGACAAGAAGAGCCGACGCTTTACTCCTACCGTGATTTACCCGGTTGACGTTAACGAGGACATTGTGCAACACGAGCTATTTAGCCCCTTGCTTCCCGTCGTGCCATACAAGGACGACGACATCAGTCGCATACTCGACGTAATCGCACGCCGCGAGCACCCTTTGGCCCTCTATGTGTTTACTTCGGACACTAAGTGGGCAAAGCAGGTGATGTCCACATTGCAGTACGGAGGCGGATGCATCAACGAGGTGTGCATCCACATGATGGTAAAGGGGGTGCCCTTCAACGGTACAGGGCATTCTGGCATAGGTGCATACCACGGAGAGTGGGGCTTTAGGGAGTTCACGCACCCCTCCACCGTGCTTACGGGGAGCACCCACTTCAACCTTCCCCTGCGAGAGCATCCCTACTCCGGCAAAGCTGGCTCCGTGAAAATGATGCTGCTCAAGCTGTTCGAGCGCTAATGGTTAATCGCGGATACAAGTGTCTCCCAACACGCCGCGTTATCATCATGCAAGAAATTGAATCCAACAAGGGGGCGAGGTATGAGAAAACTCCATGCACATACCAACAACGTACTCGTCACTCGGCGAACGGCAATCACAGGACTTGCGGCCAGCGCTGGACTTGTAGGCAGCTCGCTTCTTACAGGCTGCGGTGCGCCGCAAAATCAAAAGCCAGACAGCGCCGTTCAAGATGATGTCCAAAGTGCTCGTGACAAGCTTGCCTGGTGGCAGGACACCATTGTCTACGAAGCCTACCCAAAGAGCTTTCTCGACACGGTAGGCCAGGGTACGGGCACGATTGCCGGAGTGACCTCTAAGCTCGACTACCTGGCCAGCCTTGGCGTAGGCGCCATCTGGCTCACCCCCGTCTACAAGTCGCCGATGAAGGACAACGGCTACGACGTCTCGGACTACTACCAGATTGACCCAAGCTTTGGCACGATGGCTGACATGGAGCAGCTCATTGCCGAGGCAGGCGGGCGCAACATCCGCATCGTGATGGACCTGGTCATGAACCATACCTCCAACGAGAACGAGTGGTTCATAGAGTCCAGCTCGTCCAAGGACAACCCCAAGGCTGACTGGTACATCTGGCGTGATGCAAAGGAGGACGGCTCGGCGCCCAACAACTGGCGCAGCCTCTTTGGCGGCTCTGCCTGGACCTGGAACGACAACAGGCAGCAGTACTACCTGCATACCTTTGGCGACTTCCAGCCCGACCTTAACTGGGAATGCACCGAGATGCGCGAGGAGCTGTTCCGCATGGCGCGCTTCTGGCTTAAGAAGGGCCTTGGCGGCTTTCGCATTGACGCGGTGACCTACATCAAGAAGCCCGCCGACTTCTCGGACGGCGAACCCGACGCTGCCGACGGTCTCGTATCCATCCATACAGCTACGGCAAACACCAAGGGAATCCTCGACCTTTTGCGCGAGTTCAAGACCAAGGTCATGGACGGCTCCGACGCGTTCACTGTCGCCGAGGCTGGCGGCGTCAACGCCAACGAGCTTGGGGACTGGGTGGGCAAGAATGGCGTCTTTGACATGCTCATTCAGTTCAGTCACTTGGACGCACTCGAAGGCGATGCGTATAGCCAGTTTGAGCCAGGTAACGGGAAGCTCACAGACTTCAAGGGCGCCATCACGGCCAGCCAAGAGGCCACGGCAGCGGACGGCTGGTACTGCATCTACTTTGAGAATCACGACCAGCCGCGCTCCGTCAACCATATCCTACCCCGCGCAAAGGACAAGCCGGCTGGGGCCAAGATGCTTGGCACGTTGCTCATGACCCTGCGCGGCACGCCCTTCCTTTACGAGGGCGAGGAGCTTGGCTACGCCAACATCGCCTGGGACTCCATCGATGACTACGATGACGTCACAACATACACCCTGTACGCGGAGGCACTCGAAGCAGGTAAGACCGAGGAGGAGGCGCTTGCCTTCGCGCAGTTCTACAGCCGCGACAACGCCCGCACGCCCATGCAGTGGGATGCCAGCAAGAACGCCGGCTTCACGACGGGCAAACCCTGGCTACCCGTACACGATGACTACGAGACCTGCAACGTTGACGTCCAGGAACAGGACCCAGAATCGGTACTCCCGTGGTACCTCTCCCTTAGGCAACTGCGAGAAGACCTGCCGGTGCTTGAAGTCGGCGACTACCACGAGCTGATGGCAGACAGCGAGGAGGTGTTCGCCTACGAGCGCTGCTATGGCGCGGACAAGGCCGTCATCCTTGCCAACTTTACCGAATCCCAGGTGACCTTTGACAAGAAGCTAGTCGAAGGCATGGAGCTTGCAACAAGCACCCACGAATCAAGCGTTGCAGGCACCTTGCAGCCACTTGAGGCTGTGGTATACCGCACGGCATAGGACCCTGTTAGGCAAACTGTACCGGACGTTACAGCTTCCTGATGGGATGCCTCACTACGGTCTTCATCTTGGCGGGGTCGGCTTTACGCGGATCTGAGAGGTAGATCTCGTGATGGCGACGTTGATCCGAGAAGTCCGGCACGCAACGCAGGCGCTGTGCTGTGCGGAATGCTTTGCATCTGTGCGCTCTGCACCGGTTCTTATGGTATGATGCGGCGATTATTGTCGAGGAGAATGGAGAGCCTGTGAGCACTCTAGGCAACATACTGTGGTTTCTGTTCGGCGGGTTCTTTAGCGGACTCGCGTGGTTGATCTCTGGGGCGCTCTGGTGTCTCACCATCATCGGGATACCGTACGGGAGGCAGTGCTTCAAGTTTGCGAGCCTAGCGTTCTCCCCATTTGGGAAGGAGATCGAGTATGGTGGTGGCGCACCGTCAGCCATAGCCAACATCATCTGGTTCTTCCTCAACGGCTTACCCATGGCCCTTGGCAACGTGGCGATAGGAGTGTTGTGGTGCCTCACCATCGTGGGAATACCGTTTGGGAAGCAGTTCTTCAAAATCGCAAAGCTAGCTCTGATGCCCTTCGGCGCCCGAATCATCGAGAACTGAGTCCGTTGCGCAACAGGCTAAGTTGCATAGCCAACACTGTTCCTATAACTTCACAGGAGCCTTGTAAACCGTTCCATCATGCGCGTCTATGGACAGGGTCACCTCTGACGTGCCCTTATCAAGATAGAAGATGGCGCAGAACCTACCCTTGGATCCCGACGGAATCGTAGGGGTAGTCTCACATGAGTATTGGCCATCGCTGCCGTGGTACATCTGTGACACGGACTTGAGCATGAATCCATCCGCATCCTCGACGATGACGGTATTGTCCTGCAGGACTTGGTAGGGTTGCACGGCTCCCCCACTCCCGCGCTTGTAACCGTAGTTGTTAAGCGTGCATTGAACGCCCAGGAGGTCTGTTGTCGAGGCGTCGTAGGTCTCCCACATATCGTATTTCATAGAATCTGGCAGGATATGTACAGCATCGACGGAAATGTCGTACTCATGTTTTCCCGAGCTGGCGTTATGTACTTCGACGTTATCGCCAAGCGTATAGTCGACGGACACCTTGGTGGCCTGAGACGATTGCGTATCGTCTTCGGCCTTTGCATCTGAGCGCCCGCTTGTCGAGGAGGTGCCACCCGACGCTGTCGAAGAAGTACCGCCCGACAGATTTGTTCCGAGAGCATTGGACGAAGCTGAAGAATTCGATCGTATGAAGAACGCGACAAGACACACCAGCACGACAGCAGCCGCGCCCACTGCCGCAAGCACTAGCTTCTTCTTGCTGTTGACCGGTTTGCTTATTAGGAACGTGGTCAGCTTGTTGATCATCGCGTCAAAGAACTCGATATTGACGGCAACGCCGTTCTGCCAGCGAATGTCATTGATGTCTGGGGGCAGCGATTCTGGAAACTCGAAGCCGTTACTCATGACGGGCACGATGTTCTTGCCATGCTCCAAGCCATAGGCAAGCTCCATACGAACCCAGTCGCCCTCATTCACGCAACGATCAAGCGAGCCAGGGGAAAGGATGATGATCATGTCTTTGCACGAATCGATGACATCAAAGAGCTTCTTGTTGAAGTTTCCACTCTGCAGGCTGTCAGTATCGAAGAAGACGCGATACCCCCGTTCGGTAAGCACGTCCCTTAGGTGTTTGGCAGTCTCTGCCCCGCCAGCCCTTCGATAGCTTATGAAGATGTCGTAGGCCACATCGTTCTTGCGCCCCAACGTCGGCCTCCTTCACGTAGCTCGTTCATCAGTCAGTGTCTTACGACATCGTAATTCAATCTATGACAGCTTTCACTTGTTGGTAACGGTCTTGGTACTGACGTCGTACTCCATCTCGTAGTGTTTGCCATTCCAATCGAACTGCACGTAAACCACTTGGTATTGCTGCCCTCGTAAGGCGAGCGTCATGTTCTCGGCACCACCGGTATACCCATCGAGCGTAGCAAGACAGGCCTCTCGCGCGTCTTTCATGATGTCGGAACTCGAAACGATATCGACCTGAGAGAGGTCAGGCTCGTCCTTTTCTAGAATCTCACCCGTCTTTGCGTCAACGGTGTACGAGAACATGCCGTAGTCCGAGTTGAAAGTGACCTCGTAGACCTTGCCCTTCAGCGAGATGCGCATGTTTTGGGCATCTCGCGAACTGATGGGGCATACTTCAAAGACGGCATTCCTGGCTTCCTTGCTTGTCAGCAACGTGCTTGCGGCAAGCATCTCTTCGGTAATCTCGGGCTCACTTTTCTCAAGCACCTCGCCCGTATATACGTCGACCGTGTAGGCAAAGTCACCAAACTCTGACCCAAAGGTCACGGTACGGACACCGTCGTGCTCAAGCCCTACCAGAACGTGCTCCGCCAGCCTTGAGGAAATGGGACATACGGCAAACGCTGCATGCATGATTTCCTTCGAATCAAGCTTTTCGTCATCGTCGGTATCCTGCCCTGCCGAAGTCGTCTGGGACGAAGACTCTTCTCCCGCAA
>JAFWLX010000188.1 GCA_017510875.1 Atopobiaceae bacterium
GCCGGGGACGCAGAAGGCCTGCAGGCCAATGCCAATAGCTGCGGCGGCGTCAGAAGCGGTCTTGCAGCCCTTCTTGACGGCGATAGCGCAGCCAAGCACATAAGCCCACTTGGCGTTCTCAAATGCGATGGACTGGATGTCCTCGGTGATGTCATAGGGGTTGAAGCCCAGGTCGGTGCAGATCTTGAGGGCTTCCTCGAGGTCGGCGATACCATACTCAGCGAGCGTCTTGTTGATCTTGTCGATACGGCGCTCGTAGCCTTCGAACGTGACTGCCATTAAGCTCAGCTCCTTTCTTTGTTGTCGAGGTTACTCTTTGCGAGGATCGATGGTCTTGGCAGGGGCATCCCACTGGCCATAGCGGCCCGTGGCGGCCTTGAGAGCGTCGTTTGCGTCGGTGCCCTTCTTGACGTCGTCCATGAACTTGCCAAGGTTAAGGAACTCGAAGCCGATGATCTCGTTGTTCTCGTTAAGGGCGAGCTGGGTGATGTAGCCCTGTGCGAGCTCGAGGTAACGGGCGCCCTTTGCAGAGGTGCCGTAGGTGGTGCCCACCATGGAACGAAGGCCCTTGCCAAGGTCGTCAAGGCCGGCGCCAATGGGCAGGCCGTCCTCGGAGAAGGCGGTCTGGGTGCGGCCGTACACGATCTGCAGGAACAGCTCGCGCATGGCAACGTTGATGGCGTCGCACACGAGGTCGGTGTTCAGAGCCTCGAGGATGGTCTTCTTGGGCAGAATCTCAGCGGCCATGGCGGCGGAGTGAGTCATGCCAGAGCAACCGATGGTCTCGACGAGAGCCTCCTCGATGATGCCCTTCTTGACGTTGAGGCTGATCTTGCAGCCACCCTGCTGGGGGGCGCACCAACCGATGCCATGGGTGTAGCCGGAGATGTCCTCAAGCTGCTTGGCCTGGATCCACTGACCCTCCTCGGGAATCGGTGCAGGCCCGTGGTATGCGCCCTTGGTCACGGGGCACATCTTCTCCACTTCAGACGAATACTGCATGAATGCTCCTCTCCATCACATCACGTGCGCACCCTCCTGTGGGAACACACTGAAGTCCGACATAAGTCTGACGCACGAGCGGCAGACCACGAACATAGTGTAGGGCAGCATGTGCGGCAACAGGCGAGCGGAGGCGCGGACGTTAGGAGTTGTTCGGGCAGCGTTGTTGTGCAGTCTTGACACGCTAGTCCTGTAGCAGCCGCAGCAGGTCATCCTTGCGCAGCGCGCCAAGCGCGCCAAGTCCGCCACCGGTGCCCACAAACTGCTCTGCCAGTTCACTTTTTGATTCCTGTAGCACCAGGATTCGTTCCTCTATGGTGTGGGCGGCAATTACTTTATAGACCGTCACGTCGCGCGTCTGGCCTATGCGATGCGCGCGATCGGTTGCCTGGTCTTGTACGGCCACGTTCCACCATGGGTCGGCGTGTATGACTACCGAGGCACCCACAAGGTTGAGTCCTGTACCACCTGCGCGGAGCGAGACAAGAAACACCGGTGTTTTATCGTTGTTGAACGAGTCAACCAGCTCAACACGACGGCGCTTGGGCGTGGCGCCCGTAATGGTGTAATATGCCGTACCCTCGCGGTCCAGCTTGTCGGCTATCAGCGAGAGAAAGCTCGTAAACTGCGAGAACACCAGCACCTTTGCCCGTGCGTCTATGGCCGACGAAACCAGCTGCCAGATGGCATCGAGCTTGCAGCTGCCGCCGTCGTAGTCCTCGTACACCAGGCGTGGGTCGCAGCACAGCTGGCGCAGACGCGTTATCTCGGCCAGTACCTGCATGCGGTTGGCTCCCCAGTCCTGCTCTTGGCTCTGCGTCAGCGACATGCGCAGCGCCTGCTCGCGCGCTGCGTAGAGCTCAAGCTGCGTGCGCCCCATCTGGCAGGTCACCACCTGCTCGAGCTTGTCAGGAAGGTCGTCAAGCACCTGCGATTTCAGGCGTCTGAGCACAAAGGGTGCGGTGGCTGCGCGCAGCGTACGCGCGGCGTTCTCGTCGCCCTCGGAAATGGGCAGCTCGTAGCGCTCCCTAAAGTGATCAAAGCCGCCCAGCAAGCCCGGCATGAGAAAGTCAAAGATGCTCCACAGCTCTGACAGGCGATTTTCTATGGGCGTGCCCGTAAGCGCAAAGCGATGCTTGGCCCGCAGCGCCTTTACTGCACGTGCAGCAAGAGTCTGATAGTTTTTGATGTACTGCGCCTCGTCGAGAATCACCGTCCACAGGCGCATGCCCGCATAGTCCTCAATATCGCGTCGCAGCAGGTCGTAGGAGGTCACCAGCACCTCGTGGCCCCGCTCGCGCCGAATGAGGCCACGCTCCTTCACATCGCCTACCACGGCAACTACGTTCATCTGCGGAGCAAACTTCTCAAACTCGGCCACCCAGTTGTACACCAGAGAGGCGGGGCACACCACCAGCGTGGTGCCTTGGCCACGGCGGGAGAGGAGCATGGATATGACCTGTACGGACTTGCCTAGGCCCATCTCGTCGGCAAGAACACCGCCAAAGCCCATGTCCAAAAGCGCACTTAGCCACCTGAATCCCGTCACTTGGTATGGACGCAGCTTGTCCGCCACCTGTGCGGGCGCCTCAAGGCTTTGGGTATCCACCGAGCGAAACTGCTGCAGACACTCCTCAAACGAGGCGTCCTTCTCTTGGTCCGTTATGAGCGTGTCAAGCAGAAACGCCTTGTACGAGGGAATCTGCACCACACCGCCCGAAAGCCGCTCGGCATCAAGC
Organism: Atopobiaceae bacterium; assembly: GCA_017510875.1. GTDB lineage: Bacteria > Actinomycetota > Coriobacteriia > Coriobacteriales > Atopobiaceae > UBA1367. The sequence continues at coordinate 2,742 of JAFWLX010000188.1, forward strand.
CCTAGCTCGTCAACCACCCGGGCTGCCTCTGCAAACTCGTCTTGGCCTAGCTCTAGGAAAGAGCCGTCGCTCAGGCGATGGTAGCGCTTGCGCTGGCTATAGCTGGCAAGTACCGCGTGAAGCTCGGAGAGGGGCAGGTCATCCGTGCTCACACAGAGGTCGATAAGGCCCGAGCGTGAGGTCGCACGCATATGCACACGTGGTGTTCGCCGCGTGGAGATGTTCCTGAACGCCTCTGTTGCACGCACCTCACCCAGACGCGAGAGCTCGGCCACGCCCTCGTACACGATGCGCGCAACTGATTCTGTATCAGGCCTGCTCACCAAGGCATCAGACGCTCGCACGGTGGTGAAGTAACGCATGACTACGGTGCGTGCATCGGCCTCGCGTCGCGCGTCGCGCACCAGGCTCTCGTCGCTTTGGCCACGGTCAAATAGCCGTACCGTCTTCTTGCCGTAGCTGGCAAGCGCGTTGCAGGTAACCGATGGTCCCGCGCAGTCAAGCACAAACGTAAGACGCAGGGGCTCTGGCCGCAGGGCATCCAGCTCGGGAGGCATCAGAACGGGCAGGGCCTCCTCGACAGAAGGAAGCGCCAGCGCGCAAAAGCGACGGGCGTCCTCGGCCGACATAAGCAGCTCGCCCACTTGGCTGCAGTACACCTGCTGCAAAAATGGCGCTGCGCCTAAGGTGCGTTCCGAGCAGCGCAAAAGCTGCCCATCCTGTATCGCATACAGATGCTCGCCTGTTGAGAAGACCTCTAGCGAACCCTTGCGCACCAGCTCAAACGCATCGGTCCCTACGCTTTTGAGCTCAACGGAGACCTCTGGGTCGCCGTCTGTGACAAATAGCTTGCAGGGCTCGCCCGATCGCAGCCCGCTTGTCTCGTACAACACCGTGCGGCCAAGCAGCAGCTGCAGCAGCTCGTCAATCTCGGGCGGGGAGAGACGCAGCTCCTTGCCTATGGCAAGCGACGAGCCCGCCGTTGAATAGACGTGCCCAAACGCGCGTGTGCCGGCATAGGTGCGCCGGTTTCGTACGCAGCGGCACACAAAGCGCACGAGCTCGCGGTCATCCTCCGCAAACGCATCGAGGGTGTGCGTAAAGGCCAGCCGCTTGCCGTATTCAAAGAAGTCGCCTGCACTTAGGTGTGATTCAAAGTCGCTTAGGTCGCGCACTACATACACGCTGCCCCGTCCCTCAAGCTTGAGGCCAAAGAACAGGTCGTTGTCGCGCAGCAGGCGCGGTATTACGCGCACAGGTGCCGCAGGTCCTGCCTGCGCAACGGCAGTGCGGGGGCGTGCCGCACGGGCAATGCGATCGAGAAATGACGTCATTGCTGACGAGGTCGTTACGTGGCGTAGCTGACTGTAGCCTTCGTAGAGCTCACCGTGGCGGTTGAAGTCGAGTGCCAAGGCAATGCTGTGTTTGCAAGGACCCAAGAACCGGCGCGCGGCCGGGCAACTGCAGTCATACGAGAAGACCTCGTCGGTCGACTCGTCAATGGTGATGGATGTCTCGTAGCTGTCAGCATAGCCCGAGGCGCTGTCCACATGAGCGCAAAGATGCGTAAGACTACCTTCGTAGCTGCAGCTTCTGTCCCAAAAGCGACCTTCGCGCTGTGCAATGATGCGCGCCCTGCCCATGATGGCGGGGCGGCAGGCGCTCTCTAGGGCTTGCTCGCTAATCATTGCGTAGCTTCTCCTTCAGGTGTGCTCCGAGCGTTAGCGCCTGCGTCCACCTCTCGTGCAGACTGCCCATCTGACCCCAATACCAATATGTCATGCGAATGCCGCATTCGGAAAATTATACGTTCAAACGGGGTTGACCAAACTTGCTGGTGCTACGGTCGTACAGAGAAATCATGCTGGCTTGCTTGGGTCCCTGGCTTGCCTTGGGTCCCTATAATGGTGGGGCGGCATGGCTGTACGTGACCGGTGAGGCCACAATTGAGAAAGACATGGGTATGGTGATCTTTGGTGCCCTGATAAACGGGCTCGAGGCCTTTGTTGGCGGCATACTTGGCTTGGTGTTCAGGCGCTGGGTCTCGGACGATCTGGGGGACTTCCTGCTCAAGGGCCAGGGTCTGTGCGTGATTCTCGTTGCAGTGCAGGGCATGGCGGGCGAGGGAAACATCTCGGTGGTAACGCTTGCCGTTGCCATTGGTGCCGCCCTGGGCTATGCGCTAGACCTCGATAGAGCTATCCGCCGTCTGGGAGATTGGGTGCAGTCGCGTCTTGACGCGCTGCTTGCCGGAAGCGAACGCTTTGGCAGCTTCTCCGAGGGGTTTGTGACCTCGACGCTCTTTACCTGCACGGGCGCCATGGCCATTGTGGGTTCGCTTGAGAGCGGTCTCTCGCTCGATCACTCGACGCTTATAGCTAAGGGCGTCATTGACCTGGTGGTCTGCATTCCCATGGCGGCAACCATGGGCATAGGTGTGCCCTTTTGCGGCGTGTCGCTTCTGGTGTACGAGTCGGTACTCAGCCTTGCGGCCAGTGCCTTGGGGCCGCTTTTGACCGATATGGTCATTGCCCAGATGTCGGTAACGGGCTCCATGCTGCTGTTTGCCGTGGGAACCAACCTGCTTGGCGTCACCGACATTAAGGTGGCAAACCTGCTACCTGCGGCGTTTATGCCCATAGTGCTGGTGCCCATCATGCAGCTTGTGGTTGGCATCTAGTGCAAATGGCCTGTCCCGCAACAAAGGGCGCCCTTTACCGTCGTCGGCTTATTCTTTGTGCGGTAAGCTGGTGCAGCCAGTCAATCGAGGGGTGATCATGAAGAAGCTTGTGGCGATTGTTGACCGATACTTCTTTTGGATAGCGTTGGTGGCGGTGTGTTGCGCCATTGTGGGCGGGTACATGCTTTTTGACATCCAGTCCAACGGGTCACTCATCACCGAGCCGCTCGAGCCAATTTGGCGCGGCATCAAGACCTTGTGGGGCGTCGATGGCTACAAGTACAAGCTGAGCGATCTTAAGACCTGGCACCAGTACGTTGGCTACGCGCTCTATGAGTTTGGGCGCATCTTGGGCTTTCTGGTGTTCTTCCGTGCCATGGCGTCGCTGATCAGCACGTCGTTCTCTACGTTGAAAGCTCGTCATAAGGTGATGAGAGGCATCAAGAGGGGAGAGAACGTCGTAGCCGTTCATGGCGACTCCTCATATGCCGATGTGCTCATCAGAAACCTAACCAACAGGGGTATGACGGTCACTTTTTCTGACAAACGCCTGCTCAATCATCTAGGAGCAGACTATGCGGGAGATCTTCAGGAGCTGTCGGTGACCCTTGCAGCGCCCAGCCAAGTCATCCTCTTTGACAAGGATAGCGAGGCCGTCGAGTTTCTTGACGAGACCAGTGCGCACATGAACGAGGATGCCCATATTTACGTCCACCTTGACGATATCTCTACCGAGGGCATGATGGACGAGCGCATATCGCTGATTTCCATGCCCGAGATCTGTGCCCAGCTCTATTGGGAAAACTATCCCATCTATCCAAGGGGTGCGGTTGCAGACGTGGCGGCATCGCTTGTTGACGTGCCGCATGCGGGTCCTGTGCACCGTGTGGTGCTGGTGGGCGAGGGGGACTTTACCGAGTGCATTTTGGAGCAGGCCCTGCTTACCAATATCTTTGATGTGCCCGGTGGGGTGCGCTACGACGTGCTGGGTAGTCTCCACGAGTGGCAGATGATGCATCCCGGGCTTGCCATGGCCCTTGAGACCAACAACGACGAGTTGTATTTTCATATGGGTGCATGGTACGAGCACAGAGATCTGCTCTACAATGCCGATCGCATCATTTTGTGCGGGGATGTATCGGACAACATCCGCATAGCTAACGAGCTGCAACAGGAGCCTATCCGTGCGCTCCATGTGCGGGCGGACGGCGAGAGCGGATTGCGAATCATGGGTCGCTCAAAGCCCGGCAGCGCAGGCCCTGAGCATGTAGAGGTCTTTGGTACCAAGCAGCAGATCTGCACCTTTGGGATAATTCTGCAAGACTACGTGCACGAACGTGGCAAGCTACGTGACATCATCTACGGCTTGGGCACACCTCGCTGTAACGCCTGCCCGTGCTTTGACTTTTCTGGCATACCCAACGTTCCACGGGATTGGGGCATTACAGACGAGGACCGCGAGGCCATTCGCGACGCACGCCTCGAGCGCATGCACGACCAGGGCACAGATGCAATCTCGAAGTGTCTGACCTGCCCGAACTTTAGCAACGAGTGGACGGCGTATGACGGCTTTACCCGCAGGTCAAACTATGCGGTGGCGGCACATGACGGGCAGAAGTTCCGCCTGTTGCGCCTGTTGGGCATACCTGTGAGCCATGCGATGAGCGTGCAGGAAGAGATTGAGGGCTATCAGAATCTGCCCCGGCGTACGCGCGATGCTCTGCAGGAGATAGAGCACATTCGCTGGTGTCGCTTCCACTTCTTGAACGGTTGGACCTATGCGTCTGGCAAGAAGAATAAGCGTATGCGTACGCATCCAGACCTGCTGCCGTACTGGAGCCTGCAGACCGACCGGTCCAAAGACGCGGATGCGTATCTTAACTTGTGCCTAATGATTCGCAGCCCCGAGGAGGAGCAAGAGTTCGATCGCATCTGGCTGGGGAAGTAGAGGCTGATTAGTGAAATAGGGGGTCGTCTCAAGCGTGGATTTGGGACGGCCCCCAAATCCACGCTGGGTACAAAAGCCGGGCACAATCTCGCTAAAGGAGTTACGCCCGGCTTCTGTACCCAGCTTTTGCAGTTTAGCTGGTCCGTTCAGCCAGCTCAGCCCGCGTGCTTACCGCTCGTGCCAAGACTCGTCGGCATGGCTTGAGTCCGTGCCGGTCGAGTGGGTCTTGTCATCGGTCACGCCGTCGCGCGTGCGAATGAGCTTGCGCTTGATCTTGCCGCCAATGGTCTTGGGCAGCTCGTCCACGTACTCCACGATACGCGGGTACTTGTACGGCGCGGTCTCTTTCTTGACCCAGGTCTGCAGCTCTTTGGTAAGCTCGGGCGAGGGCTCGTAACCGCGTGCCAGCACGATGGTGGCTTTGACCACCTTGCCGCGAATGGGGTCGGGAGCTGCGGTAACGGCGCACTCCACCACGGCATCGTGCTTGATAAGCGCGCTCTCAACCTCAAACGGTCCAATGCGATATCCCGAGCACTTGATCACGTCGTCGTTGCGTCCCACAAACGACACGTAGCCGTCAATGTCGCGCCATGCCATGTCGTGCAGGTTGTAGTAGTCGCCGCCCACGGCTTCGGCCGTTGCCTCGGGCTTGTTGTAGTAGCCCACAAACAGTCCAGGCGGGTAGGCCTCCTTCAAGCCCGTGACGCAGATGGCGCCCTCGTCGCCGTCCTCCACCTCGTTGCCGTCGTCATCAAGCAGCTTGATGTTAAGCAGCGGGCTGGGCTTGCCCATCGAGCCCGGCTTGGGCTCGATCCAGGGATAGGTGGCCAGAAGCACCGGACCCTCGGTCTGGCCAAAGCCCTCGCGTATCTTCTTGCCCGTAAACTTCTCCCACTTTATGGTGACCTCGGCGTTCAGCGGCTCGCCAGCAGTGGCAAAGTTCTGGATGCTGCTTAGGTCGTAGGCCGCGACATCCTCCTGCAGCATAAAGCGATACATGGTGGGAGGTGCGCAGAAGGTGGTGAGCTTATAGTCCTGCATGTGCTGAAGCAGCTTGGCGGGAATGAACTTGTCCATGTCGTAGGCAAAGATCTCGGCGCCGGCAATCCACTGGCCATAGATCTTGCCCCAGCCAAACTTGGCCCAGCCGCTGTCGGTCACGCTCATATGCAGGCAGTTTTCGCGCACCTGCTGCCAGTACTTGGCAGTAAGGATATGCCCCAACGGGTGCGCAAAGTTGTGCATGACGGCCTTGGGATTGCCTGTGGTACCGCTGGTAAAGTAGATGAGCATGATGTCTTTTGAGGTGACACCCGCCTCGCCAGTCAGGCGCTCAAAAGTGTCGGGCTCGGGTGCAATCAGCTGGTCAAAGTTGATCCAGCCCTCGCGCTCGCCTGCCACAATCACCTTGTTCTGGATGCTGGGCGCCTTTGGCAGGGCACCCTCTACCTGTGTGTTTACGTACTCGTCGGCCACGCACACCATCATCTTTACGTGGCAGGTGTTAGCGCGGTAGGCAATGTCGTGCGTGGTAAGCTGCAGCGACGCGGGAATCACCGTAGCACCCAGCTTGCAGAGCGCACTTGCCACCACCCAATACTCCCAGCGACGACGCAGGATGCACATGACAATGTCGCCTTTGCCTATGCCCAGTTTGGCAAAGGCGTGGGCGGTCTTGCTCGAGAGGCGGCTGATGTCGGTAAAGGTGAACTCGCGCTCCTCGCCGGCGTCGTTGCACCACAGCAGCGCCTTCTTGTCAGGCTCTACGCGCGCCCACTCGTCCACCACGTCGTAGCCAAAGTTAAAGGCGTCAGGCACATTGATCTTAAAGTTGTCAAAGAAGTCCTCGTAGCTGTCAAAGTCGATGCGGGGGCAGTACTTGCTCAGAATGTAGTCCATGGTTCCTCGATGTGTGTATGTGGCGGAAGCTTACTCGGCAATGACGGTCACAAACCGTGCGGGTACGTTGCCGCCGCAGCGCTGTCCGTGGGGGACCGAGGGGTTGAAGTAGATGCTGTCACCAGGCTCCAGGATAAACTCGCGGTCGCCCCATGCAACAATCAGCGTGCCCTCAAGTACCAGGTTAAACTCCTGGCCGGTGTGCTGTACCAGCTTGGCCGGCTCGTCGGAGGGGTCAATGGTCACCTCAAGCGGCTGCATGATCTTGTCCTGATAGCGGAAGGCCAGGTCCTCAAAGTGGTACCCGGGATAGCGCTCAACCTCGCGTCCCTCGCCCGAGCGCACCACCTGGTAGGTGTTGAGCTTGGCCGAGGTGCCCGTGAGAATCTCGGTAAACTCGCCGCCCAATACCTCGGCAATGTGGTAGATGGCCGAGATGGGCACGTCGGCACCCGTCTCCTCCCAAGCGGTGTAGGTCTCCAGGCTTACCTGAAGCTCGGCGGCCATATCCTCGCGTGATATGTCGCAGGCCTCACGTAGCCCTTGGATGCGCTGGCCAATCTCGCGCATCTCCTTCTCGTCGGTAGACATGGTGCCCCTTTCCGCTGCAGGTCTTCCTTTGGTGTAGCAGTTGATTATAGAAAAGTATTGTGTTGTGGGTGTCATTTGTCACAGTACGTTCTTATTGTTTGCTGCGAAGACGTCTTCTCACGCCTCTCGGTCCCGGCTGGGCATGCCACGGGGACGGAAGTGCTGGCATGCCCTGCCTGGGCGCATGCC
>JAFWLX010000189.1 GCA_017510875.1 Atopobiaceae bacterium
CGATTCTAGGAAGCCCGGGGCAAGACCTGTGCGTTCCCTGCCTATCCACGCCTGGCGGCGTCGGCCATCGGAGCTGCGTTCCAGTCTGCAGCCACCGAACCGCACGCGCGCAGACTGGTTTGTGCGCAGGCCATGGCCTCGTAGGCTACCGCTGTCCCTGTATCGTCGCTTACGTACTGGCTGGCGCGGTCAGCGCGGATGCCCATACGTCCCGCCTCTGCCGCTGCATCGATGTTGGCGCCTAGGAACAAAAACTCCCAGCCCTTCTTCTGCTTGGCGCTAATCAGACGCTTGATCTCGCGATAGCTGCGATGCGTGCTGGCGTTCTCCTGGCCGTCGGTGATGATGGCAAACATCACATGCTCGGCGCGATGTGACTTGGGCAGGATGTGCTGCACCTTGCCAATGTAGTGCACGGCGTCGCCCACGGCGTCAAGCAGGGCCGTGCAGCCACCCACGCGGTACTGCCGACGCGTGAGGTCGTTGACCTTCTCGATGGGCTTGCGGTCCACAAGCACCTCGCTGGTGTTGTCAAACAGCACAATCGAGACAATGCACTCGCCCTCTACCTCTCGGTTTGCAGCCAGGGTGGCGTTGAGACCACCGATAGTGTCGGCCTCAAGTCCTGCCATCGATCCACTGCGGTCCACGATGAATACCAGCTCGGTCAGGTTCTTCTTCATGATGTGCTCCTCTCCTTGGGCGGTGTGCCCGCTTGTTGACTTGCTGATTCGCAGTCTACGAGGCTGAGGAGCCCAATTGGTCAACTGGCAGGTGACAAATGTAAAGGGGCGGAACACTTTCCTAGGAAGGGTGTTCCGCCCTATCCCAGTAGCGGCTGGTCAAAGGCAAAGAGCGCGTCGTTGATCTGGAACACGTCGTAGATGCCCTCGCGAATGAAGAACTCAACTATGATGTCGCGCCTGTCGGCATGGCTCAGGGCAAAACCCGCTCGTTCAAGAAGCATGCAGGTCTCGTCAAGCGAAAGCTCCAAGGCTACCGCCAAAGCCAACACGGTGGTTTTGGTTGGCTTGTACCGAGGGTTGCCGCGCATCTTTGAGAAATGCTGCCTGCTGATGTTTGCCCGCTTGTACACCTGGGCATCCTTAAGCCCTCGTTCGTCAATCATGGTGAGCAACGTCTCTGAGAATCCTGCATCAACGTTGGACAGCAGGTTGCGCAACGGGCGGGGGAGCTTCATTCGTCTGCGCTCATTGGCAGCCTCATGCGAAGCGGACAGGGAAGGTGCCGCCTGTGGTGCCGACGCGCTATAGTTGGCTGCCGGTGCTGCGTAGCCGTCCGATGCCTCTTCAAGCGGGGGCATGCTTGCTGCAGCGCCACCCGTGCTACCGTAGCCTGGCGCTAAGGGCGCGGTCGATGGCGAAATGCGTGCGGCATCGCCTTTAGAGGGCTCAAAAGATCCGGTGTCTTCGGCAGCCTCAATCTGATCAAACAACACCGAGCCATACGAGGCGGCTGGTGCGTTTTCCCACGCGCGCCTCTCGGTATAGCCGCTTTGCTCAACGTAGGTGTCGTCAATGTAGCGAGCCACGCGTAGGTGAAGGTCGTCGGAGAGCTCCATGACGTGCGGGTCAAACAGAACGAGCATCACGTCCATCTCGTTGTTGTCAAGAAACGCGCGTATCTCTTCTTGCGCCACCTGCAAAGCCTCGCGCTTTGGGTAACCATAGATGCCTGCAGAGATGAGCGGAAAGGCAATGGAGCGGCATTTGAGGCTTTTGGCAAGCTCAAGCGATGTGCGGTAGCAACTGGCAAGCAGCTCCTTCTCGCCATGGGTGCCACCATGCCAAACGGGGCCAACCGTATGGATTACGTACTTGGCAGGCAGAGCAAACCCTGGCGTGGCCACGGCATCACCCGTTGCGCAATAACCAATCTTGTTGCACGCAGCCTGCAGCTTTCGCGGTCCCGCCGCAGAGAAGATGGCACCACATACGCCTCCTCCCATAAGCAGCCGCTCGTTGGCGGCGTTGACAATGGCGTCTGTGGCAATGTGGGTAATGTCATCGCGCACGATGGTAAAGGGCATGTTAGCCTCCGCTCTGTTGGTTGCCACTAGTATACGTGGCTCAGCTGGGATATCCTCCAGCAACAGCCGATGCGACATGACGGTCACTGGCCCGCCCGTGGCCAGTGACACACGACGTCAGCTCCTTAACCGGTGGACACACAGACACATGACAGTTGGGACCATGCATGCCACAATAGAGGTTGTTCCCGTATAAGGAGACCGCATGCGCGAGCGCGTTTATGCCATCATCACCGACGACAACGCTACTGACGATCATGTGGCGCACATATACGACTGGTTCATGATCATCTGTATTGTACTGAGCCTCGTTCCACTGTGCTTCAAAGAGCTTACGCACGAGCTGTGGATGCTTGAGTGGGCCACTACCATCGTCTTCCTCATTGACTATCTGCTACGGTGGTGGTGCGCCGATTTGATACTGCACGAGAAGGACCTTGCAAGCCGAGGCATGGCGTTTCTGCTCTACCCCTTTACTCCACTGGCAATTATCGACCTCGTCTCTATCCTGCCCACCTTTATGCATGTGTCACAGGTGCTGCGCCTCTCGCGCCTGGTGCGCCTCATGCGGGTTGCGCGTGCCGTAAAACTGGTGCACCATTCGCGTAGCGTGCAGTTGGTGTTGCGCGTGCTGCACCGCGAGCGGTCAGCCCTGCTTGCGGTGCTGGTACTGGCAATTGGCTACGTGTCTGTGAGCGCGCTCCTTATCTTCAACGTCGAGCCAGACACCTTCAACAGCTTCTTTGACGCCCTTTACTGGGCAGTGATAAGTCTGTCTACCATTGGGTATGGCGACCTGTACGCCACAAGCGTGGCAGGACGGGCAATAAGCATGGTGTCGGCCATGATGGGCATTGCTGTGATTGCGCTGCCATCGGGCATTATTACCGCCGGCTTTGTGGAAGAGCTGCGCTCAGGTAACGGCGAGGCGGACGACCTGTAGCATACGGCGACATACACGCAGCCTTGGCTGTATGTGTCGCCAAGAGAGGGGAGAGCAAGCATGGCAGAAATCAAGAACGTGGTGTTTGACATGGGCGGCGTACTCATGGACTGGGATCCCGTCAAGATTTCACGGGCGCTCTGCCCGAACGCAGACGATGCGGC
>JAFWLX010000190.1 GCA_017510875.1 Atopobiaceae bacterium
GACTGGCAGGCAGGCCTGGTGCCCATCTTCCTGCGCACCATGTTCAACAACACCCCGCTTGCACGCTCAAAGGTGGTCACCACCATCCACAACCTGCGCTTCCAGGGCAAGTACAACATCCCCACCATCCAGTACTGGACCAACCTCCCGTCCAGCGCGTTCAACATGGGCGCCCTGCAGGAGGAGTGGACCGAGGCCAACATGCTCAAGGGCGGCCTTGCCTACTCCGACCTCATCACCACGGTGAGCAACACCTATGCCAATGAGATTCAAACCTGGGAGTACGGCGAGGGCCTGGACGCGCACCTGCGTCACCACAGTGGCAAGCTGCGCGGCATTGTGAACGGCATCGACGTTGACATTTGGAACCCCGCCACCGACCAGCTGCTTGCCGCCACCTACGACACCTCCAATGTGGTGGAGCAAAAGAAGAAGAACAAGCTCGCCATGCAAAAGGACCTCGGCCTGGAGGAGAACGCGGACAAGTTCGTGATCGGCCTCGTGTCGCGCCTCACCAACCAAAAGGGCCTGGACCTGGTAAACGCCATCGTGCCGCAGCTCATCGACGGCAACACCCAGCTCGTGGTGCTCGGCACCGGCGACCCCAGCTACGAGGACTCCTTCCGCTACTACGAGAACGAGTACAAGGGCTCGGTGTGTGCCTACATCGCATACGACGAGGCAATCAGCCACAAGATCTATGCTGCAGCAGACGCCTTCCTCGTGCCCTCGCAGTTTGAGCCCTGCGGCCTCACGCAGCTCATCGCCATGCGCTACGGCACCGCACCCATCGTACGCGAGACCGGCGGCCTCAAGGACACCGTTGAGCCGTACAACATGTACGAGAACACCGGCAACGGCTTCACGTTCGACCGCTACGAGTCCGGCCTGCTGCTCGATGCCATCAACCGTGCGAAGACCCTCTACTTCGAGGATCGCCCGGATTGGGACAAGATGGTGGTACGCGACATGGAGAAGGACGTCTCGTGGGCCAAGTCAGCGGAGCAATATCATGGTCTGTATCTGGAGCTCACGCAGTAATCGATAGCGTTAAGCACATACGAATTTAAGCCAAACGGGGTTGCGTGATGCGCAGCCCCGTTTGGTTATCGTTGACATTTTGTGAAGCAGACTAGAATTGTCGTGTCAAGTTGGTTCCATGGTATCGGTACCACACGCTAGGATGGATAACGAGAGAGGCTGATAAGGGAAGTGCCGGGGAGTGCCATGGACATCAACGAGATCGCACGACGTGCAGGAGTATCGCGCACGACGGTCTCGCGGTATCTCAACAATGGTTATGTGTCACAGGAGAAGCGCGAACTCATATCGCGCATTATTGAAGAGACCGGCTATGTTCCCTCTCGTCGTGCCCAGCAGCTCCGAACGGGAAAGTCTGGACTCGTCGGCGTGGTTATCCCCAAGATCAACTCGCAGTCTGTGGGACGCATGGTGGCCGGCATAACCGACGTGCTAAGCGAGCGCAACTACCAAGTAGTTCTCGCCAACACAAACAACGACGAGAACACCGAGGTTCAGTATCTCGAACTCTTTGGGGGCCGAAATCACGTTGATGGCATCATCCTCATCGCCACAGTACTTACCCACGAGCACTACCGGGCGATTCGCAAGCTTCGTGTTCCCTGCGTCATGCTTGGTCAGCACGTGCCCGACTTTCCCAGCGTGTACCAGGATGATTATTCGGCCGTGCGCGATCTTACCAGCCTTGCGTTGCGCAAAGGATCACAGCCAGCCTACCTCGGCGTGTTCGAACGTGACGTGGCTGCCGGTAGGGAACGCCACCGCGGATTCTTGGACGCATGCGCCGAGATGGGCATAACTCCCCTACCTCAAGCCCAGCTTGTGGTGGACTTCAATGCCGATGCCGGCTACTTTGGAGCAGAGCGCCTCCTAGACACCGTTCCTCAGCTCGATACCATCATATGCGCCACCGACGACATCGCGTTTGGCGCAATGATGTGCATGAGCGAATATGGAATACATGTACCCGAAGACGTGCAGGTAACCGGCATAGGTGATAGCCTGCTCAGCAGGATTGCACGCCCGTCGCTCTCCACGGCACATCTACATTACCGTACGAGTGGTCAAGAGGCGGCACGTCTGCTCCTCGAGCGCGTAGATCAACGTCCCAACACCAAAACCGAGCTCCGTATGGGCTATGAGGTATATGCGCGCAACTCCATGCGTTGAGTTATTCCGTTATTGAGTAGATTGCATGCTCCCCGCCTGAGTGGGGGTATTATAAGTCGCCAAAACAACGAGAAGATTGAATACAAGCCGTTAAGGACTTGAGCCAATATGCAACAAGACATGGAACAGCCACAAGACGAACAGCCTACGCCCACGTCGTTTTGGAACAACGAGGCGACACCCAAAAAGACAACAGACGCCGCCGATGAGCAGGTCGAAGTTCCGCGCCAGATCACAGAGACGCAGTCGCAGGGACCCGCGGAGACGTCGCGCGCTACCACGAGGGCCATCCCGCGCCGATCGAAGTCGGCATCACGCCATGATCTTGTGAAGCGTTCTTCAGGGGGTCCAAAGGCCATTCGCCGCTATCAGTCGAAGGCCGATGCCCGTCCCCAACGAAGGGCCGCAACACCTCCCGTACGTGCGGAACAGAACGCCAACCGTCCAGCGCCCAGCACCAAGAAGGCAGCGCCGGCACCGAACATGACGGAGGCAACCGCGCCCCAGGCAGCGCCTGTGTCCAGCGCGAAGCAGGCAGCCGCTCCCCAGGCAGCGCCAACGACCGCGACGCCCAGCGGAGCATCAACAACCGGGGCGCCATCCGCAAAGCAGGCATATGCTCCCAAGGCCAACGCCACACCCAAGCAGACGCCCACACCCCAACCGACACCGGAAGAGGGTCAAATACCTATAACTGAGGTGGCGTCTGAGGTGGCGAGCCAAGCTGCCGAGGTCGCTTCCACCGCAGGCAACGTCCTTAGGCGGATATTCCAGGCACTCGGCAACCTCATTGCGCGCATTCGGGAAGCCATCTCTTCCAACAGCCACGTACAGGCAGCCGTCGATAAGCTCTCCCCCATGCAAAGACGCGTGTTGAGCATCGCTCTTCCTGTTGTTGGGGTTCTGCTGGTGATCTATGTTCTGGGCGGTTTGTACTTCTCGGCACATTTTCCGCCCAACACCAAGGTCAACGGCGTGGACGTGTCTGGCATGTCGGTGCCCAAACTCCAAGAACGCGTACAGGAAATTGGTGACGGGTACACCCTCACCATGGACGGTGACGGCATCAACCTCAAGGCAAGTGCGTCAGACATTGACTTGGGATACGACAGCGCGCAATATGCCCAGGCCGCCGCAGACCAAGCGAACGGATGGGCATGGCCCATAACGCTGCTCTTTGGCAACCAAATTGAGGTTGAGCAAGGCGTCTCGTACGACGAGGCAAAGCTCTCACAGGTCGTAAGCAGCGCCGTTACCTGGGCCAACAAGACCGCCACCTACCCCCAAGACGCCACGATCGCCTACGACAAGGCACAGGGGTCCTTTGTGCCCGTACAGGAGGTCGCCGGCACCGCCATAAGCGAGGAGGCTGCAAACACCAAAGCGGGCAAAGCGGTCTCCGCACTCAACGAGCAGGTGACACTTGGTGACGAAGACCTTCAAAAGCCCAGCATAACCACGGAGCAGGGTGACTTCAACAAACTGGTCGCCGAGGCCAACGAGCTTGCCTCGCTTTCCATTCCGCTACGCGTATACAACACCACTGTCGCGACGGTTGACAAGAACCTCATCGCTGGTTGGCTCACCGTAAACAACTCATACCAAGTAGAAACCAACATTGAGGCCATTACGGACTGGGCACGCGGCGACTTCTCTTCGCAGGTGGACACCGTGGGCACTACCCGCAGCTATACCAGGGCCGATGGCAAGGAGATTCAGATCGCGGGCGGAACATATGGCTGGAGCGTCGATGGTGCATCGTTGGCCAAGCTCATCGCCGATCGCATTGTGAAGAAGTCCTCCGATCCCATCGACGTACCCATGCTCAGCGAGGCGGCGGTACTCACCAAGGGCGGCGCCGACTGGGGCAATCGCTACATAGACGTCGACCTCACCGAGCAGTACGTGCGTATGTACGACACCAATGGCAACTGCATTTGGGAGTCCCAGTGCGTCTCGGGCGATGCTTCGCAGGATCAAGAGACCATCATGGGCGTCTATGCCATCGAGGGCAAGGAATCGCCCGCAAAGCTCATAGGTCTGGACTACGACGGTGACGGCGAGCCCGACTACGAGACCGACGTCAACTACTGGATGCCCTTCTGCGGTGGATACGGGTTGCACGATGCCACGTGGCGCTACGACTTTGGTGGCGACATCTTCCAGTACGAGGGCAGCCATGGTTGCATCAACCTGCCCTTCGATTTTGCCGCTGTGCTCTACGACCTCGTGAACATTGGTGACCCGGTCGTCGTTCACTGGTAGCGATAACGAGCATGGTTATATCTTAATACATATATTTGCTGCTAAAAAAGGACCGTCACCAGTTACGGTCCTTACCTTCCACCGAATTTTCATTTCTCGCCAAAAAAAGCCTGTCATGGTAGTACAATTGATAGGCGTGTGAGAACGATTCCACAACTGCTCTGGCCGTGCGGCCGTGGAACTCACGTCTCTCAAAGCAAGGTAGGAAAGGAAAGGCAAGTAAGGAAAGGGAAAGGGAGGTTTCTTATGGCAGCTGAGCACGAGCAAGCAGCACGGGAAATCTTGGCAGCGATCGGTGGCGCCGATAACGTCGTCTCCGCCGCTCACTGCGCCACGCGCCTTCGTCTGGTCATCGCCGATGACTCGAAGGTCAACATGGACGCCGTGGAAGACGCTACTCTCGCGAAGGGCAACTTCCAGGCAGCCGGACAGCTCCAGGTGATCTACGGCACCGGAACCGTCAACAAGGTGTTTGACGAGTTCTGCAAGCAAGGCAACATCACCGTGGGCTCCACCGACGACGCCAAGCAGGCTGCGGCCGC
>JAFWLX010000191.1 GCA_017510875.1 Atopobiaceae bacterium
ACACGCGCGTCTTTTGGGACCATGCCAGAGACGGTGCCGGCGTCGGGAGGGCGACGAAAAACCTATGGGTGTGAGGGGCCCGTGGAGAGCGGGCCCTGGGAACGCCTCTCGCTTGACAACCAATCTCTCATATCAGTCCTCGCTCCCGCCGCGCCCTCCCTCGTCGCAGCCCGAGAAAGGTGTGCACAGCTTGTCCCTTGGCCCGCCCGTAGCCGCCCGTGGGACGTCCCGGTCACCGCTATCGCATAACCTCTTGCAGCGTGCTTACCAAAATCGATGCGTCTACGGGCTTGGCTACGTGCCCGTTCATGCCGCTGTCCATTGCCTTGCGCTTGTCCTCGTCAAAGGCATTGGCCGTCATGGCCACGATGGGCACCTCGCCTCGTGGGCCCTCAAGGCCGCGTATGGCGCGCGCCGCCTCGTAGCCGTTCATCACGGGCATCTGGATGTCCATGATGATCACGTCGTAATATCCAGGCTTGGCCTCGCGCACCATGTCGTACGCCTCTTGCCCGTTGGTGGCCTGCTCCACGCTAAACTTGAACGTGGTGAGCATGATGTTGGCTATCTGGCGATTGACCTCCATGTCATCCACCAAAAGCACGCGACGTCCGGTGAAGTCAGCGGTTACCTGCTTGGCCTTGGGTTCCTCGGGTTCGGCGGCACCCTCGGTTGCCCTTTGCAAGGTTTCGTGCAGCTCCGAGAAAAAGATGGGCTTGTTGCAGTAGGTGTTGAAGCCCGCGGCAAGTGCCTCGTTCTTGATGTCCGCCCAATTGTAAGTGCTTGCCACCAGGGCGGGGCGCTTGCCCACGCCGCGCCTCAGCTGACGGGCTACCTCTGCGATGCTGATGTCTGGCAGGTCGCTGTCTACGACAAAGACATCAAAGCCATCGCCGTGCTCGCAGGCCTGACGGGCAAGAAACACGGCGTCCTTTCCATATGCCGTTATCTCGCTGTTCATGCCCAGCTGGGCCAGCAGCTGAGAGGTGCTCTTGCCGCACTCTGCATCGGCGTCTACCACCAAGGCGCGAGACCCCTGCAAGGCGTCAAGCGTATCCAGCGCCTCTGGCTCAAGCACCCTGAAGCTTAGGCGCACAATGAACTCCGAGCCTTTGCCTCGTGCGGTGATGACCGATATCTCACCGCCCATGAGGTCCACAAAGCGCTTGGTGATGGCCATGCCAAGGCCTGTGCCCTGAATGTCGCTGGCAATCTCTTTGCTCTCGCGCTCAAAGGCATTGAAGATGCGGGCGGCAAACTCGGGCGACATGCCAATGCCGTCGTCCTTCACCCTAATCTCGTAGGTGCCTTGCTCGCCGGTGGCCTCAAGCTGGGCAAGTCGTATCCAGATATGGCCGCCTTCGGGCGTGTACTTGATGGCGTTTGACACCAGGTTGAGCAGAATCTGGTTTACGCGCAGCTTGTCGCAGTACACGTTCTCGTTGACAATGCCCGAGGCATACATTGAGAGGTGCTGGTCCTTGTCCTCAATCTGCCCTATGACAATGGCGTTGAGGTCGTGGAAGATCTGGGGCAGGCTGCAGGGCGTCTCGCTGAGCACCATCTTGCCGCTCTCGATCTGGCTCATCTCAAGCACGTTGTTTACCAGCGAAAGCAGGTGATTTGAGGACGAGCTGATCTTGGTGAGGTACTCAAGCGTCTTGTCCGCGTCATCCACGTCTTGCATGGCCAGGTTGGTACAGCCCACAATGGCGTTCATGGGCGTGCGGATATCGTGCGACATGCTGGCAAGAAAGGCCGACTTTGCCTCGCTGGCCTCGCGTGCCTCGTCGGTCTCGCGCTTAAGCGTAAATGTCTCGGTCACGTCCACGCACATGCCCAGCGTGCACAGCCTGCCCGATGCATCGGTAAACTGAAGCTTGGTGGTCTGAAACTGCCGGGGGTTTCCGCCTGCGTCGAGTACGTCCTCAAAGTAGATGTAAGGCTTGTCCATCGAGAGTGCCATGCGGTCGGTCTCAACAAAGTGCTTGGCGGTGATGGGGTCAAAGATCTCATAGTCGGTAAGGCCCACCACGCCGGAGGGCGACTGCTTGTGGGCAAAGGCCGCATACAGCTGGTTGCAGGCCAGATAGACGCCCGTCTCAACATCCTTAGAAAAAGTGAGCGCCGGCATATTGATGAGCAGCGAGCTTATCGAGTTGGTGAGCTGCGCAATTCTGGCGTTTGCGGCAGCTTCCTCATTAAGGCGACGGTTCTCTTGCTCGGTCTGGTCGTATGCCTGCGAGATAAGCAGGATGTAGGCAAACATGACGCCCAAAAAGAAGCAGCAAGGCTGAAAGGGCAAGAAGTCGTTGAACGAGATAAAACGGGTGTGGATGCATACAGAGAGTGCAGGTATAAGCGAAAACCCCAACGTGCGCAGCGGGGTGCGCCTGTCGGCGCGGACCCATCTGCGGTTTGGCCCTGCAAGCAGCATAAGCGCAATCTCTATCACGGGAATGAAGAAGTACGCAAGGTTGAGGTTGGTCGAGATGTCAAACAGTGGGCCGCGGGCATAGCGGTTGGTGCTGTCACCGGCAATCCAGAGGTAGTTGCCTCCGGCGGCCGTTGCAATGACAAGGGCAAGGTTGACCGCCCAAGGTACGGCCAAAAGCAACATGATCCAGCGGTTCTTGTTCAGGTCGCTTACAAAGTGCTGCGCAAAGAGGAACCAGATGTAGGGGAGGGTGATGTTGATGAGGTACAGCAACAGGTTAAGCACGGCAAAGCGTTGCTCGCTGTAGTCGTAGTCCGTGTACTCGATGACCCAAAGGCAGTCTATGGCTATGTAGAACATGGTGCCAGCAATAAGGACGATGGAGATGGTGCTGTGAGTGTTGTTCTTGAGCTTGGACTGCGCATCTACCAGCATAAGAGCTATAAAGTGGCAGGTTTCTTTGGACAGGCGTACCGGATTTCATAGAGAGACCATATTGCCTTGTTGGGTGGACACCATCTGACTCCACCGTGTCACGCCGCCCACTTCATCATCTTGTCGGTCGGGGCGTTTGCCTCGTTTAT
>JAFWLX010000192.1 GCA_017510875.1 Atopobiaceae bacterium
GAGATGCGCAAGCTCATGCTCGCCCTGGGCATCCTTGACAGGCCCGAGCTCATCGTGATGGACGAGCCTACGAATCACCTTGACCTCGGCTCGACCGTGGCCCTGGAGCGCATGCTCGCGGCGTACCCCGCCGCGCTCCTGCTCGTGTCTCATGACGCCAGGCTGGTGGCGGCCGCAACGGGGATCACGTGGCGCATCTCCGGGGCCGGCGAGGAGTTTTGCCTCCTCGTTCGGTAAACAGCCGGTCATGCCGCCGTCAGGTACCCCGTCTGTCCAGCCCGGTCGATCCTCATGTACGTGTGCCCGACATTCGAGCTCGACCACGCGGTTCCGTCCCGACCACTCCCGGCAACCACAGCTACGCCACCCTGATCGAGTGGGAGTAAGAATCGGGTCGCAACGGTCTTTCATACTCCAACTCAAAAGACAACATATCCGCAGGTCAGAAGTGGTGTGTTCGAGAAATCGGCGCACCACTTCAATTAGCTGCTACTCGTCAAACAGGTCGCTGTGTGTTCCGGTGCGCACGAGCGTGAGCACCATTACGCCGTCGGAGAGCTTGTATATGAGCAGCCAGTCCGAGCGAATGTGGCACTCCCAGTGCCCCACCCAATTGCCAGAGAGCATGTGGGGACGACAGCGATCGGGCAGGGGCTCGTCGTTCGCGAGCGCCTCGATGACAGAGCGGAGCTCTTCCTTTGGGAGCCCGCGCCTGATGGCTGCCTTGTAGTCCTCCTTGAATCGCGACGTTTGGCGAATCTCCCTCATGCTCAGGCATCCAAATCAGCGAAGAGTTCGTCGACGCTCGCGTAGCCCTGGGCGTTCGGGTCTGCTGCGATGCGATCAGCCTCGCGCATGGCTGCAAGCGTTTCGGTATTGGGGATGTCACGCGTCGGTCTGAACGGGAGCCCCTGCTCGCGCACCGCTTGACGCAAGAACGTGTTAACGGCTGTGGAGAAGTTCATTCCGAGGTCTGCAAAGAGGCGGTCCGCCTCGCGTTTCAGCTGCGCGTCGGTGCGTATGCTTGTCGTTATCGTTGTCATGGCTGCCTCCTTGTTGTATTGCATTAAATATACAATGCAATACAACTAACATCAAGAAGATGGACCAAATTGCCACTTCGCATCAAGAGTTGTGCAGCGATTAATCTTCGTGCAAACGCTACGATTCCTTTGCAAGAGGCGCAATGGGGCGAGCGAGCATCTCGAACTCGGTGAGCTTTCGACAACTGTCCTTTAGCTACCTACGACTGGTCATCCTCACCTGCGGCACGCAGTTCGTCCAAGAACTCCTGGAGTTCGGCACGCTCCTCGTCAGTCGTGGCCATCCTGTTGCCCGTTTTCTCGGCATAGGTATAGATGCGCTCGCTTGCCTTCCTTGTTGTCGGCGCACGTGCGCGATGCTTTGCGTCTGCATGCGATGCTTATCGCTATAGTAGACTTCCCCATTCCCGTTAATCGAAAGATATATCGCCCCAGATGGCTTGGCGGCTTTTATACTAACGATGGTTAGCTACGAACGCTTTTGCAATTGGTCTGCTAGACAAGGGGAGGACATGATGGACACACAAGATACACCCAAGCAGGAGGGTATGAACTGGCGCCTTATTATCGCCTTTGTGCTGGGAATGGCACTTGCCGCACTGCTCTTTGCCGTTTGGTCAAAATCGCAAGCTGCACAGAGCGGCAATGCTTCGGCTACTACTGGCGCCGCAGCCTCTACCGATGCCAATACAGCGACAGCGGGTAATGCCGACTTTTCTGCATGGAGCGAGGACAGCGCCTCGCTCAAGACATTGGTCGATTACGTTGAGGCCGCAACTACCGAAGGCTCGGCAGGATACGTGAAGCCTGAGGACCGCATTGCTGTGTTTGACCTCGATGGTACCCTTATGTGCGAGACGTTCCCCTGGTGCTTTGAGTACATGGTCTTTGCAGACTACGCGCTCAACAACCCCAACTACAAGGCTCCCAATGACGTAGCTGCTGTGGCTCAAGAGATTGTAGACTCCGCTTGGGGCGAGAAGCCCAAAGGGATGAGCGAGCGACAGGCAGCGGCTGCAGCCATTGCCTACTCCGGCCTTACCCCCGCTGAGCTTGAGGCATACGTTGAGGGCTTCAAGAGCTCGCCTGCAGAGGGCTTTGATGGAATGACTCGTGGCGAGGCCTGGTATCAGCCCATGCTTCAGGTTGTGTCCTACCTGCAGGCAAACGGGTTTGACGTATACATCGTCACCGCAACTGAGCGCAACATCGTGCGCGGCATTGTGGCGGGGGTCCTTGACATCGATCCCTCGCATGTAATAGGTACCGAGTATGGCTATACGGCCACCGGACAAGGTGACGAGCCCGATGACGAGTACACCTTCCAGAAAGGTGACAAGGTGGTGTTTGATGGCACCTACGACGGCGAGAATGCCAAGACATGCAAAGTAGACGCCATCGTACGCGAGATTGGCAAGCAGCCGGTGCTGGCCTTTGGCAATAGCTCGGGTGATGCCGCCATGCTCGTCTACACTCTTTCTGACAATGCCAATCCCAGCGCTTCGTTTATGGTGCTGGCAGATGATGACGAGCGCGAGTATGGTGACCTGACAGAAGCGCAGGAAGATCGCCAGGCTTGGGAAGAGGCAGGCTTCACCATCTTTTCGATGCATGATGACTTTGGCACCATCTACGGCGACGGAGTCAAGAAAGTGCCGGTAGAGGAGGAAACGTTGGCAGCTGCGGCATAACGCAGCTTTAGTACAGGAGAGGTTGCCCCCTGTTTTTGTCACGACCGCCCCTGCGGTGCGCCTACGTGGTACAATCCTCGCGTGAGAAGTCATAGCTGCTGCTTGAGATTGCCACCCACCTGGGTGGCAATTCTTTTATACGGCAGGAAAGATGGGAGGATCCATGCTCGATAAGATACGCATTGCGACGGAGGAGGACTTTGAGGCCGCATGGAAGCTTTATGTTGAGGTCTGCGAGCAGATGCCCAACGACGCATATTCGCCTGGTTGGACGCTTGGCGTGTTTCCGGCAAAGGCTGGCGTGCGCGAAGCGATTGAGGCGCGCGAGCTGTATGTGGGGATGCTCGACAGTGCCGTGGTTGCCGCGTTTGTACTTTCCCCGCATGATGACGAGGAGTACAGAGACGTCCCCTGGCCGAGTGGGGCAACGGGTGACGACGTCTCTACTGTCCACCTTCTTGCCGTGCATCCGTACGTGAGGGGCAAGCACGTGAGTTCGGAGCTCGTCCGCGAGGCTGTGCGCCTGTCGCGTTCCTGGGGCAAGCGGGCGGTACACCTTGACGTCATGCCGGGCAACCTTGCCGCAAGCCGCGTATACCTGCGCGAGGGCTTCTCCTTTGTGTGCGAGCACGAGATTTTCTACGAGGACACCGGCACTATCGCGTTTGAGATGTACGAGCATGCGCTCTAGGGGGCGGTTTTCATGAGCATGTACTGGCCCATAGCCCTGCAGGTGTCGGCAACGGCGGTGTCGGCGACGGCGGCACTGGCTCTTTGATAGTGAATGTCGTTGTTGCGTGTGCCGGGAGGCAGTAGTTCTTGTTGGATAGCTTTATGGCAGTCGCCGTGTGCGTTCCGTAGCTTGGGCCAAGCGCATTTGCCAAGGGTGCAAGGCAAGGGTTTGGGTCTGATGGCGCAAACGCCATGGTGCCAGCAGCGGTGGCAGACGCGAGTCCGCCACGAAAAAAATCTCGACAAGAAATGATTCCCTTGTCAGCCCTGTTCTTGTGCTTCCCCTCCGGATTAGCTGAAACTTCTTGAATGACCCCCCGCTTGTCCTATCAGCGATGGCTGATAGCTTCGCTATGCCTCGTAGGCCTTGAGGGCGCTGTAGAGAAAGGTCTCGTTCTGCGCACGCATCAGCGCAAGCTCCCATGCCACCGACTTGGGGAGATCACGCCGCAAAAGCTCGTTGATAAGCTGGATGTTGACTCGTGCGTCGCATACGTCGCCCAAGGTATCTTGGTAGGCCTTCATGCTCTCTATGATGCTCAAATCGTCTGCTCCCAAGATGCTCTTGCAGCGCTCGGCCACATAGCGGACGCGCTTGGCGCGCTTACGCACCTCGTGCGTGTGCTCGGCATCAGAGAGATTCAGCTGCTCGAGGTCGGCTTTTACTGAGCTTGCCAAGCTATCAAACCTCAATTGGACCTCGTGCCGCGGCAGGCCATATCTGACGTAGCGCTTCTTCCACCTGATGTTCTTTGCTTGGGCCATCGCCTGCTCAAATGCGCGCGTCGCCTTCTTGGACTTGAGGGCCTTCAAGACCTTGGCCCTCTCGGCGCTGGCCTTCTTCTTGCAGAGAGCCAGCAGATTGGGTGAGGAATCATCGCCAGAGCGCGCCTGCTTTTCTAGTACGTCAAGCTCGCGCAGCCGTGAGGTATATCCCACAAGCTCTTTGAGAATCGCCTGAGTTTTGGCGTTTTGCTTGGCATTCTGCCAAGGCTTGATAAATGCTACAAGGCTGCGTAGAGCGCGCGTGTTCGTGCGGAAGTGATGGATGGTTTCAATGTCTTGCGGGTCTGCAAAGAAGGCCTCTCGTTGCTGCTCGATTGCCTCGGCAACCTCCGTAATCTCGGCCTGGAGCTGCGAGAGCGTCTCCCAGTCTGCAGCAATGGGTCCCTGTGCAAACCAAAGCAGCCGTGCGCTGTCTTGCGCCGTGCTGTCCTGCGGGTTCTCGTCGGCAAAGAACACCTTCATACAGCCAAGACCACCAGTTGAAAACGACGGTGTCGATCCTGTGAGCACATCAACAACGTCTTCAACAAACGGTACATGCCCAACGGCAAAGATAAGGTTTGCCTCACTGGCATAGAGCTCGGCGAGGAAGGCGTCAACATCTTGCTCCCACAGGCACTCATGTGCCTTTGCCTTCTTCTCGAAGGCAATGTTGTTTGCTTTGAGGGCTTTGCCAAGAAGCTCGGCAGTCTGTTGCGCTCGCTTTGCCGGGCTCGTCCATATCTGTGCGTTTTCACCCTTGACCTCAAGAAGGCGAAGCATGTGGGGGAGCCGGGCCTCGAGCGCTGTAACACCAGCCTCGGTCAAGCATCTCTCGATGTCTGGCTGGCCTTCCACAGACGGCATTGCCTTGCCATGCCGCATTACGATGAGCGTCTTCATCCCGCATCTCCTTTTAGTTTAAGTCACATGCGCATATAATTCACACCAACTCTCATCATAGCATGGAGCGCTACGGACGTCCTGAAACGTGTGCCATTGCCCGATTCGTAACAGTATTGCAAGAAAACGCTGGTAAGTACTATCAATTGGGCGTACTAGAATATCGGGATATCTATGAATCCAATAAGAAAGAAGGTCGCTGTGGGACTCTTTCGTAATCGTGCACAACGGCTGATAGCCTTGTCGCTCACTACCTCGCTTGCCATCTCGGGAACGGCATACGGCATCGTAAGCATCGATGACACAGACCTCGTTGAGGGCGAGAACTCTGTTGGCGGAGGTACGGCAACCTATGGTGACAGCCTTCTTGACATGATTGACGTCACAGCAGATAAGCTTACGTGTGACGAGGACCTTACCATCAACTTCAATGGTGGCAACGACATCGAGCATACACAGGTTACGGGCGACGCCAACGTGACGCTAAACTTCAATGGCGACAACGAGGTAGAGGACATTGAGGCCTACGACAATTCAGACCTTACCGTAAACGTGAACGAGCACAACGACTTTGAGGACATTGAAGCTTACGATTCATCTAAGCTGACGGTCAAGGTGAACGGCGAGGCAGAGGTCGAGGCCATCAAGGGCTACGACGATGCGTCCGTAACTGTGACAGGCACAAACTGCCCGCGCAAGGACGTACTTGAGCTGGGTGAGGGTGAGGACAGCGAGCGCATCGGCACCGAGCGCGGTGCGCTTACCATCAAAGATGTTACCATCGTCATGGACAGCGAGCTGGCACAGGTGCTGTCTCAGTCAGGTGACGTGAGCATAACGTGCTCAAAGATCTCGGCGGGTGACAATAACAAGAAGACCGACATCATCGTGGGTGGCAAGCTGTTTGTGGGCGGCTCGGTCATTGACGTGAAAGGGACCATGGGCGTCGATGGCGCGCTTACCATCCGTCGCTCCGATGTGGATATGACCAAGCCCGAGGGCGAGGACAGCCCGTATCGCATCTGGTCAAAGACCGGGATCGAGCTCATCGAGGAGAAGAACGGCGAGGTCAAAGAGGGGACGCTTAATGGCGTCAAGGTACACTTCGTGGACACGGGCGATGGTGAGGACGTGCATCTTAAGTCCGCTCTCACGCCGTGCTACTACCGCAGCTGCGATGACA
>JAFWLX010000193.1 GCA_017510875.1 Atopobiaceae bacterium
CCAGGTTGTCGTCCTGTCCGGCAAGGACAAGGGCAAGCAGGGCGAGGTCCTCGTGGCCAAGCCTGCCGAGGGCAAGGTCATCGTTGAGGGTGTTGCCATCGTCAAGAAGGCCACCCGTCCCAATGCCATGAACCAGCAGGGCGGCATCATCGAGCAGGAGGCGGCCATCGACGTCTCCAACGTGATGCTTGTCTGCCCCACCTGCGGCAAGCCCGCCCGCGTTGGCCACGCCAAGGACGGCGAGGGCAACAAGGTCCGCGTCTGCAAGAAGTGCGGCGCCCATTTCTAAGCCCCAGCTTCCTAGCTGATTCAAAGCCCCTTCCCGCATTTGACGGGGAGGGGTTTTGCTTTATCCCCAAAATCGGGTCGTCACTCGCGAGTTGAACAAGCATATCTCACGCTCGCCAGCGGAGGGCGTGAGTAATGGCTGCGAGCGTTGGCTCGCCAAAGTCGTACTGGCTCATGTACTCGCCGTGAAAGCGGCGCCGCGCCTGCTCGTCGCCTGCGAGGTAGTCGTAATAGTCGCAGCTCACACGGTCGCGGTCGATGCCGATATGCCCGTGGGTGCGCAAAAGGACATCTCCCAATCCCAAGCGCGTGAGCGTGGTCTGCAGGTCCGAGATAAACACGCGCAGCTGGTTAGCGTAGGTAACGTTGCTGGGATTTTCGGGCCACAGGGCGTTGACCAGCTGTGGCGTGTTGCACATGGCACCGTTTCGGTCGATGAGATATGCCAGCAGCGCCTTGGTCCGCGTGCGCCTGAAATGCACGGGCTCGCCGTCGCACCATACCTCGAAGAAGCCAAAACACTGGACGTGCAGGCGCTTGCCTACCTGCTTGGAGTCCGCAGGCACGTCGCACGCCTGAGGTGTCTGGTGCTCCACCGACAAGCTCGTACCACGCAGGCCTTTCATCAGTCCCTGCTGGTGCCGCAGGTGTGCCAGCGCATCGCGCAAGCGGTTCTCTGTTACCGGTTTGAGCAGGTAGGCACTCGCGTAGAGCCCGAATGCCTGCAGGGCGTACTCCTCATGGCCAGTCACGAAGATAACGTCGCAATCTGCTTGCAGATCTCTGAGCTGCCGCGCCACATCCAGTCCGCTCACGTCGGGCATCTCCACATCGAGAAAGGCGACCTCTAGGGGCTGTTTCCGTGCGATGTCGAGCGCAACCCTGCCCGAGTCTGCCAGCAGATGCGTGCCGCTTGGGTCCACGCTTGCGAGGATTCTCACGAGTGCTTGGGCAACCAGCACATTGTCGTCGGCGGTTAGCGTGACCATGGCGAGCCCTTTCCCTGAGGTATCAGCATAACGGCACGTGTTCCCTGCCCATTGCTGTGGATGGTCAGGGACCCTCCGCATAGTACGTCTAGACGCTCCCGTACGTTCTCGATGCCTCGGCTGGCGCGCGTGGACTGTTGGGCGGTGGTGCCGTCGGGCATGCCGGGACCATTGTCCTCTACCGTCACGCGCACCAAGTCGCCTTGGGATTCGGTCGTGACAATCACAAAACCGCCTTCGCCCATTTGGCGCACGCCGTGGACAATGGCGTTTTCCACAAGAGGCTCGACGGAGAGCACCGGCAGCTCGAAGTCGATGATGCGCAGGTCATAGGCCACCTCGAAGGAACTGGCAGGATTGAGCTGCTCGAGGGCGAGGTAGCACTCTATGTGCTCGAGCTCCTGCTCGAAGGAGACGATGCGTGTGTTGGACAGCGCCTCGATGTTGCCACGAAGGTACCCTGCGAGGTCCTCGAGCCCGGATTCGACGAGCGTGGGGTCACTCTTGCAGAGCGAGCACAGCGCGGCGATGGAGTTGAAGAGAAAGTGCGGGCGCATCTGTTCGTGCAGGAGCGTGGCGCTGCGATCATTGAGCGTAAGCGCCCTGTGTCTGCGACGCACCGCTGAACGGCGCAGCAAGATGACGTGGGCAATGCCTGCAGACATTGTGAGTCCGAAGGTTATCGCGCTGGGCTCGTGTGCGGCGATTGCCCATATACCCGAGAGCCAAGAGGGCAGGAGCGTGCCGACGAGGGCGCCCCACGCCCAGCCTGCGTCTGGGGGTGTGCGTCGGGCGACGGCATAGCCGTACAGGGCAGCGGACAGAGGCGCGAGTGCTCTGGCGCACAGGCGCAGGGCAGACACCTGCGACAAGTTGCCCGTGAGCGTGTAGCACCATGCTGCCGTATGCAGGGCCGTGCTGGTGAAGGCGAGTATGCCTCCCACAAGTAAGGCCGCATCCTGTCGGGTGGTTGATTCGTGCAGTGCCGCCTCTACCATCAGCAGGGCGAGCGGTCCCATGCAACCAATTTGCAGCCCGAGATAGAAGTGCGCATCCATCATGAGGCGAGATTTTCGAGCGTGTTGCAGGTCCGTAAGACGCAGGCTGTCGCACGACTCCATGTGACGAGGCGGACGATCTGCAGCGCCAGCACCAGCAGTGCGGCTCCCAGCAGGGCCAGGCTCCATGCTGCCAGCAGGTCCAGGCTGCTAGCGCTAAGCTCCGCAAAGAGCGTGGCCGCAGGCAGGATGATCAGGGCGAGGGAGCTGTCGAGCGAGACGATGGAGGCGATACTGGCGGCAATAAAGCGCTTGGCTGCGCGGCGGTTGGCGCGCGCCTGCTCAAGGACACCGCAGGATTCGAGTGTGAGGGCGCAGCCTTCGAGAGTCTCTCGTGTAGTAAGGGAGGGCAGAAGAGGCAGTACGACCAGTCCAAGGAGACAGGAGAGTAAGCCTAACAATATCTGGGTGATGTCCAGAGATCCCGCTATCAGCCCGTCAAGCTGGATGGTGACGGGGCTGTCGACGACCGTGGAGGCAGCAAAGACGATTATGCGGACCACATACCATGTGCGCGCACGCGCAAAGGCAAGACCTGAGGTAGCCAGGCGGGTGAGGGAGACGAGTGCCACGGCCCAGGAAGCGACGCCAACGACCTGTGCCGTCCATTGCAGGTAGGAAAGCACGTACGCAAGGTCGAGCGGCGACTCGTCTATGGCGGGAATGAGTGAGACGAGGGTGAGGAGGGCGCAGAGGGCGTCGGCCGCGATGTCGACAACCATCGCCTGCCCCAGGCCTCTCAGCGTGTTGAAGCATATCGGTCTGCTCACGCCACCCCCTTCATGCGTACCTCATGCTACCCCCAAAGGCTCGATGTCGGGTGATCACACAATTGGCAAAGCACAGGACCGTTCGGCGTTCTTTTTGAGCTGCATAAGGATTGTGAACTCTAGAACTATTGAACCAACCATCATGATGCCCGCATACACAAGGGCAACGGTTTGTATCGACGGGTCGTCCGGCGCCAGGATAAGCGGGTTCTTAACGGTCGCAGAGTCGTACAGGGTATGCCACAGCACAGGCAGAATCAGGCCAAGTCTCAGCCAACGTTTTGCGCCAGGCCTACCCGTCTGCTTGCAGTATTTGTGCATGCCCAAACCAAGACCCATTATGGCGTCCAACACCATGTGCATGGCAAAGAGGGGCAGGCGTACCAGGGCGATAAAAACCTCGCCCTCTTCGCCGCCAGAATAGAGATACTCTTCCATGATGCAGAAGCCAAGGCCAACGGCCATGCCAATAAGAACGTATTCGTATACCTTAGCTGGCTTGACGATCTTGATGGCAATAAGGATGAAAATGAATTTAACGAACTCTTCGGTAAAACCTGCCAATAAAAAAGCACCCAGCAAGGAATTCGCGTAAACATTAGGTGTAAGTTGCAGAATCGATACGCCAAGGAGCTTCTTTACTCCACCGCTAAAAAGAATGGCAAGGCCCGTAGAAAGCCAGGGAGCAACAAGACCGAGTGCTACAGGGATGACGATCCTCCACCACGGTTTCATGGGCTCGGGAACTTCGCGCTTGTAGGCCCTGACAAAGAAGAAAGTGCACAGGCCGACTGAAAGCACTGGCGGTACGTAAACTAATACGTTGCTCATTGATACTCCTCGCTTATGTGACGTTTGCCCTCCCATGGGTTTGGCTGTACCAGCCGTATAGCCAAACAAAGAACGCGTTGCTGCTATTTTCTTTGAAGGAAAGGAGGGGTGACCTCAGCAAAGTGTTTCATTACGTGACGGGTATTCTCGCGAGCATTCTTGACTAATACGAATTTAGGTATAGTAGATATTCGTTTAACCAAAACCGCATGTACTTCGAGGCGACAAAGCCATTCGCGTGGAGGGATGGATTAGCAAGGAGCCATGGCAAACTACTTCGGAGAAACGCTGTGTCGTTTGAGAGCCGACAAGGGCCTCTCCCAGCAGCAGTTGGCGAATCGGCTGCACGTGACCCGTTCCGCGGTCGCGAACTGGGAAACCGGGCACCGATTGCCCAACGCCGCCATGATCTCCCAGATCGCCCGGGCGCTCAACTCAGATGCGGCATTTCTGCTCGCAGCTGCGGACGAATCCTACGGTGTTCCGAACGTCCTGCTGGTGGACGACAGCCCCATTGCCCTCGAAGGGGGTCTCACCGTTCTGCGGGAGGCGCTTCCGGGTGCAAACGTCGTCGGTCTCGCGAGCCCGGCAGAGGCTGTGCGCTATTTCAAGGGCAACCCGGTCGCGCTGGCGCTTTTGGACATCAAGCTGGGCAGAACCTGCGGGCTCGACCTGTGCCAAGAGCTCCTGCAAATCAGGCCGAACGCCAACATCGCCTACATCACCGCATACCCGGAATATTCCCTCGACGCGTGGAGCACCGACGCCTGCGGCTTTATACTCAAGCCGTTGGAGGCAGAAGAAGTCCGCAAGCTCGTCCCCAAGCTGCGGCACCCCGCGCGAGGGCTGCTGTGATAACGGAACAGTATTTCTATGCAACACTGGATATGTCCGCGCTCCTGTTTGGGGCGTTCGGTCTGGTATTACGCTATATCGCCCGCGACGTCGAGCGATGGCCGAAGGGTTTGTGCATCTCCATCTTGATATCGACGATTGCCTGCGCGACGGTCGACCTTTTGGGATACGGCGCCGAGCAGGCCGACGCGCCGTATGCGTTGATGCTTGCCCAGGGCCTTGCCGAAACGCTGATGGCCCCGATCCCCTCTTTGCTCGTGTTCGCGTATTTTGTCTACTGCAGCGGGAGAGACTACCGAAAGAACGCGGTCGTGCGCGCCGAATGCGTTCTTACCGGCGCTCTGATCGTTGCGGGGTGCCTGGCAAAGCTGAGCGGGGAAGCGCGCATCGTTGCTGGTCAAGAGCCCCATTTCGGGCCGAGGATTGCCTTGGCCTTCGCCTCGATGATCGCGCTTGAGGCAATCAGCCTGATTGCGCTTATCCGGTACTGGAAAGACATGACGCCCGTGCAGGGCATCACGTTCCTGGCTTGCTTTCTCGCAACGCCGTCCATTCAGGTCATTCTCGTGGAGCTGCTTCTTTCGATTGACCTGGTCCGTCGCTACTTGGACCAGAAGGAAGAGACCGCGCAGGAACGAGCGCGCGTCGCTGTCCTGCAGATGCGGCCCCATTTCATCCACAACACGCTGACAAGCATCTACTACCTCATTGCCAAGGACTCCAAAAAAGCTCAGCAGACCACGCTGGACTTTTCCCGCTACCTGCAGAACAAATTCGAGGCCATCGCAGAAGAGGGCACGATCCCCTTTGAAAAGGAGCTGGAGCACACGAGGGCGTACCTCGCGGTGGAGCAGGCTTGCTACGAGGGGCGGGTGTTCGTGGAGTTCGACACGCCAGTCACGTCATTTAACGTTCCGCCCCTCACGCTGCAGCCCATCGTGGAAAATGCCGTAAAGCACGGCATGGACCCGGATTCGGGGCTGCTGCACATCTTCGTTGCCACGCGCGACTTGGAGCGCGGTGTGCAGATCACCGTGGAGGACAACGGCCCGGGCTTCACGGCGCCCGATGGCGAGGGTCCTCACTTCGCCCTCGACAACGTCCGCGAGCGGCTGAAAGTGCAGTGCGGCGGCACGCTTGAAATTGCAGACCGCGAAACAGGCGGCGCAAGGGTGGTAGTTTTCATCCCCCGGGAGTCCAAAAGGTAGGCATGCCGTTGGGCGTCACAGAACGTGAACCCCGATGCGCGCCGGCCTGCGAAAGGGCTGGGCGTGGGCGTCGCCGTGGCTGGTGTTTCGCTTCTGTTGCACCCCGTGTGCTCCAATGGGGCGTGCTGGTGTTGGGTGCAGCTCGAACGCGGGAAGAGGCGAACATGGCAGGAAATAAACATAGGCTCGAGACGCGGTGTGTCGGGACGGTCGGCGGCGGTCCATGGGGCCGCCCCTTTGCATTGCGTGTGGGCGGGAAGACACGGAAGGGCGTGGCAATGGGGAGTACGGCAAGCACAAGGCGGCTCTTTGTTGTCCTTGGCGTTGTGCTGGCAGCGGCAGCTGCGATCTTTGGTGGCACACCCACGCTCACGGCATACGCGGAGGAAGGTGATGCGGCTGGCCTCATAGCTAGTGGAGTCGACGCCACGGTCGGCGGCACTAGCGTCACAGCCGATGAAGCTAGTGCCACAAGCGACGTGGTCGCTCTCGAAACAAGTGAGGATGGCTCCACGGGTGAGGCGGTCGCCCTTCTCGCAGCCGATGAGGGTGACCACGCGAATGAGCGGGCAGTTCGCACCATCATGATCTACCTGGATGGCGCCTCCTCCGAGGAAAACACTCCGGTATGTAGCGCGATGCTCAAGGAATACATGGCATCGAAGTTCGATCAAAGCCAATTCCGCATCATAGTCATGACGGGCGGATCGCTCAAATGGCACCTGGATGCAAGCTACCTGCGGGACAAGGATGGCAACGTCGGCACGCTGACCGAGATCAGCAGCGAGTACAACCAAATCTGGGAAGTGCATGGAGCCAAGGACGGTGGCTACTTGCGGCTGTTGGACGGCGACGGCGTGAGCGGTGACGGGGCCGATGCCAAGAAGTCCGAACAGGAGCTCATGAGCAACCCGGATACGTTGAAGGGATTCATCAACTACGCAAAGGAGAAGGCACCGGCCGAAAAATACTGCCTGATCCTGAACGACCACGGCTCGGGTCCCGAAAAAGGTTATGGCTACGACGATCACAACACCGTAAACCCAGGTGAGACCTTGTCCGTGCTTGAACTGCGGCAGGCCATCTCGGGAAGCGATGTTTGTGCGCAAGGCGGCAAGTTCGATTTCGTCGACTTAGACTGCTGCGTGATGGGCAATTTCGAAACGGCGCTCGCCTTGTCGGATTACACGGACTATTTCCTCGGGTCGGCAGACGTCGACCCGCATGCGACGGTCGATTACACGGCGGTGTTCGATTTCCTCGCAACCGCCCCCGATATGGATGCCTGGGTCCTGGGACGCAAGCTCGTGGATCTTTTCGCCGATTACTATGACAAGCCCACCAGCGCGATATCGGTAGGCCCTTCGGAGGTCTATTGCGTGGTCGACACGAAAAAACTGAAAGAGAGCGGGATCGTGGACAAGCTGCTGGCAATCGCAAGGCAGATGAGGGCGGAGGCGACAGCCGGGAGCTTCTACGACGAGATTCGCGTTCCAAAAGACGCTTACAACTTTGCCTATGCCTACCTGCAGGACTTCGCGACCGTGATGGAGCAGCTCGGGATTGGAGTGTACGAATCCGATTGGCAGGATCCGGGGTTCCTGAACGCATACACGCAAACGGCGCTCGAGATCCAGAAGATCTTGCATGATGAGGACATCGTCTATTCGAGACACTCAAAGAAGTCGGATCAGACGCATGTGTTCTTCGGCAGAGAAGACGACGGGAGCATAACGGCAAGGGCCAAGAAATCCCCGACAAGCGGGTTGAGCATCTTCGCCTTCTCCAATCCCTCCCAAGGCGACGTTTCCGGCGAGGTGGCCTCCTACATCGAGGCGATGAGAGAGCTGTCCGGGGAATACGAAGCGGGTTCGGCGGAGAGAGAGCTGCTCGAAACGTACGTGCAGGCGGTTCTCGATTACGAGTTGATCTGCAACGCAGGCGTAGCCGTATCCACTCTCGTAGAAAACGGATGCGCCCCCGACGAGATCGACTACGACAAGGTCCTTGCTTACCTCAAGTCCCAAAAAGACGAGCGCATCAAGAGGGGATGGGAATACATCTCGAAGGCGTTCGAGGCCAGCGACAGGGACGTCGAGGAATGGCTGGGCAAGATCATAGACATCCAGCGCAAGGAGGTCTTAGGCCACGACAAGGTTACTCTCAAGACAGAGTCCAGGGACGGAACGGATTACTACCGCATCGACGTGACGGGCACGCCCAAGCGGGTCATCGACGTCCCGGTGCTCACGGTAACGGCAAACAAGGAGGATGAGCTTTTCGCTAAGCCTACCAGGACGTTCTATGGCACCCGGACGCTTGACGGCGCAGAGGGGGAATCCTCAGATGATTACATGAGCGCCACCGACTCCTCTTATCTGATTCCTAAATTCGACGGGCAATAGTATGCCGTGCAGGATGCGGAGGGCACCGTGCATCTTGCATCCGATGCGTCGGAAAGCTCTGTTTATGCCAGGTTCATTTGGGATGACAAGGTGATGGGCACAGGGGAGCTGATCTTCGATGCGGACGGGAATGCGAGCAGCATCTACATCTACGGCAACACGATACCGATTGCCCTCGACACGTTCGAGAAGGAGGTGACGGTAGCCCTTTTCAACGATCCAAGCCTTGGATCCGAGACACCCATAGACACGTTCGTGTTGGAAGGAACGAACGCCAAGCTCGTAAAGGACAGCTGCTCGAATATGGGCATAGACGACGTCGAAGTCAAGCTCGCCATCTCGGATATGTACGATGTCCAGCATGAGGTGAAGCCGGAGCTGGAGTTCGATCCTGCCGGCGGGCAGTGGGGAGATGGCACGGGTGGCATCAGGAAGTTCGAGGCTGGTCTCGAGACCTCCTTCGACATCATTGACGCCCCGACGCGGGACGGCTACACCTTCGTGTGCTGGGAGGGGTCGGAGTACCAGCCGGGAGAGCGCTACCTAGTGGATGGCGACCATGCCTTCACGGCAAAGTGGAAGAAGAACGAGGGGGGCGGTTCCGGCTCTAGCGATTCGGGCGGATCGGGTTCCGGTGGCTCTGGCTCCAGCAGCTCGGGGTCCGGCAGCTCGCGCTCCAGCAGCTCTGGAAACACTGCCAAAACGGGAACGAGCAAACTGCCGAAGACGGGAGACCCTACCAATCCGATGTTTTGGCTCTTGCCGCTGCTGGTATCGTGCGGGATGCTTGCAGTCGCCGCTCGGGAGCTCAAGCGTGAGCCGTAAGTCACGGAGACGCTCCCTCTGAGAGCGTATGACAACGGGGCACGGAGGGTGTTGTCAAGTTCGTAGACTTGGCGACACCCTCCGTGCCCCGGTGTAAAGAAAACGAACCAGTGCAGCTCGTAGCCGACGTACCAGCGGCGCAGCTCATAAGGGCCGGGCGTGGGCGTTGCCGCAGCTGGTGTTTCGCTTTTGTTGCACTCCGTGTGTTCCAATGGAAAGTGCTAGTGTTGGGAGAGTAGGGAGGCCGTCAAGAAAGGAATGAACATGAGTAGGAAGCACATCATCTGCGAGAAGTGGCCGATCGTGGCCATGGTCCTCACGACACCCTTTGCCATGATACTGACGACCATTCCCGGGCTTCTGGGTTTTGAGGGTTTTGTCGAGAGTCTTCTTTCCAGCGCTATCGCCGTCGTCGTTCTGGTTCTCTTCCAGCGCTGGTTCTCGCCGGAGTTCAAGGGAACCTTCGCGCTGAGGGTGACCTTGGCGGAGGTGGGTCTCATCTTCATCCCCTACATAGTGAAGGGCGTGGTGAGCGTCGGTGCGGGCTGGCTTGAGACCGGCTTCTACTTCAAGCCGACGCTCGCAGCCGTTGGCATGGGGATCGCCGCGGGCTTCTGCGAGGAGACCTGGTTTAGGGGCCTCGCCGTCCCTATCGGCATGGGCTACCTCCCCAGAGAGAAGAGAATCTTCACTACCGTCCTGGTTACCTCAATCATCTTCGGCGTGATTCACGTGGGCAACGTGCTCAATGGCGCGCGACTCGATGTCGGGATCATCCAGGCTGTCGCCACGACCTTTGCCGCGTTCTTCTTTGTCGCTGTGTTCCTGAGGACCGGCAATATCTGGATTCCTATCTTCATGCACGGCTTCTGGGACTGGGTCTGCTTCGTGACTGATCCGACGCTTGTCGACGGCGTCATGATGAACGATGGCATTTCCTTCGGTCTCATCATCGCGCTGATCCTCGAGGTCGCTCTCGGTTGCGCCGGCCTCTACCTCATCCGCCCGGCCATGCACGGCAAGATCGATCGGGTGTGGGACCAGATCTGGGTTAAGCCCCTGGAAACCACACAGCAAGATCAGCCACGTGGCAAGCACCGCAGGGGCTGAGTCGAGTGGTTGGAAGGCAATCAAGAAAGTAACACTGCCGCTTCTAGCTGATCCACCACTCGGGCGTCAGCTCTCCGAGCGTTATGGTCCGCTCCGTCGCGTAGTCCATCATGATCTCGATGCCGTGGTACTTGCCTGGCATCAGCTGGACCATCAGCTCGCGCCTGCCATGTGGGGCAGAATCGATCAGGTGTGGTCGCAGATATGGGACAGGCAGCCCCAGAAGCTCGCGTCACCCGCACCTTCCGCGCAGCCCAGGCATGGCAAGCACTCACGCTAAGGGCACTATGCGACAAAAAGGGGCGGTCCCCAATCCACGTTGGCAAAC
>JAFWLX010000194.1 GCA_017510875.1 Atopobiaceae bacterium
GAGGGAACAGAAAGGGGCTGCCCCCTTTTGTCCCACGATTTGGCCAAGCCGTACAGCATTGTCAATCATGGTCTGTTAGAGGGAAGGTCTTTACCTGCAAGCCCCTCTCAGCTGGGCGTACCTCAACATCGCCTACGTCCTTGGTACAGAGAAAGACCGCACCGGCATCTTCGAGGACAGCCACGCATTCTGGTGTTGGGTGGCCGTAACGGTTTGCCTTGCCCGCACTTGCCACAGCAAGCTCTGGGTCAAGCGCCTGCGCTTCCTCGCGCGTAAGCGAGACCTCGCTGCCATGGTGCCCCACCTTCAGAAGGTCCATATCGCCTACCTCGCCAGATTGCAGGCATGCTGCCAGCTCGTCTTGCTCGGCGTCTCCGGTGAGAAGGGCCACAAGGCTGCGATTGCGTTGTTGGTAGGTGACAAGCAGCTGCAGCGACTCGCTGTTCTCGTCGCCGTCAACTTCTTGCTGGGGCCATATCATACGCAGGTCAAAGCCTCCCACATGCAGCACGCTGCCATAGGCAAGCTCTTGCGGTGTGGTACCGGTCAGCTCTTGGCAGCTTTTGAGCAGGTCACCCTCAACATGCGGCGCAACACCCTTTGCCACAAGCACGCCGTCACAGGGAACGGCACCATCCAGGCTTAAGAGGCCCGTAATGTGATCGTCGTGCAGATGTGTGAGCACAACCGCATCCAGGTGCAGCACGTGCTGGCGCGCCAGGGCATCCACCACAGCGTCATCTGGCCCTGTGTCTACCAAAACCGCGCTGCCATGGTCTTGTACGAGAATGGCGTCTCCCTGACCAACATCGAGTACCACGATGCGTGCAGGCGCACCATAGCGCCACGCAAGAATACAGACCGCCGCAGCCGCAACAAAGGCCATAGCAGCAGCCGCCATCTGCCGCACGCGGGCTTTGGGCCAGGTGAAATACCATGCCAGCAGCAATGCTGCCGTCAGAGGGCCTATGGGAAGTGCGCTCATGCTAGTAGAGACAGATGCCCAGGGCATACGGGACAGCCCATGCAGCACATCAAGGGGCATGCTGCCCACATAGTCACCAAGCGCAAGTATCAGGCCGCCTACGCCAGGAAGCCACCACAAAAGCCCTAGCACCAATCCCACAGGCAGCAGCACGCCCAAAAGCGGTGCAAACAGCACGTTTGACACCGGAGCTATCAGAGCTATGCGCCCAAAGGCCTCGCTGGTAACAGGCAGGGTCACCACTTGGCATACCAAGGTGGCTGCCAACGTTGAGCGCAGAGCGTCAAGACCCTTGAACAGTGCCCTGCGCTGCCTGTCGCTTAGCCAACGCGGTAGGTGCAGGCGCAGCACGCATTTGAGGAGGTAGTTTGCGTGTGGTGAGAACACGCACAGTCCTGTTACGGACATCACGGAAAGCAGGTACCCTAACTGCCCCGGCAAGGTGGGATTGCCCAAGGCCATGAGCAGCGCTACCACACTCACCGATGAGAGGGCGTGGTTTCTGCGGCCGCCTAGTTGAGCGCCAGCTGCCACCAGTGACATGAGCCAGGCGCGCACAGCCGACACCGGAGCCCCGCAAAAGGCCACAAACAGCCCCGTAACCAGTGTCAGCAGCGGCAGGCGCACTGACGGTGTAAGACTCAGCCCCTCAAGCAGCCAGGCAACAGCCGTTGCCACAAGGGCCAGATGTGCCCCCGAGACTGCAACCATGTGCGCAAGACCACAGCGCGTAAACTCGTCAAGCAATCCGCTCTGGTCAAGAGAACGTCTGTAACCACAAATGCATCCTGCCAAAAGGGCTCGAAAGGCGCTTTTGTCAGGCTCTATTGTGGCAATGACCTTCTCGCGCAAAAGCTCCAGCATCCAGAGAGGCCCCGTACCATCCGCCGTGCTCTTCACGCGCAGCACCGTCACGCTTCCACAGATGCCCTGAAGCCAGCTGGATTGCCCGTAGTCGTCATCAGAGAGCTGCTTGAACCTTCCCACGCAGGTGATCTTTCTACCTCGCAGCAACTCGTCCCGAGAGCTGAGCCACACGTTGCCCACATAATCCCTGGGCCCTTGCGCCCTTGCACGACATCGCCAACCATACGTGGAAGACGAGGCGTCGCCAAGCACCTCAAACTCCCATGCCGAGACGGCGCTGGAAGAAAGCTGTGCTGTGCAGTGCTGTTGGTAGGCCCCGCGCACGGCTGTGGCCGAGCTGGCCAGCAGACCGACGGCAGCCAGACTGCATGCCATGCGCAGAACGGCATTGCGACAGAAGGTGCCTGGTGGGCGAGCGGCGGGGTCAGCATCCGCCAACCAACCAGCCAAGACGCTCGCCCAGAAAGACCGCTTCCTGCTCGTTCGATACATATTTGGACGAGTCCGGTGATGATGGCCCCCATCCGTAGGTGCATGTATTGCCAAAAGCACCAGGGGCAGTGCCACCACCAGCAGGCCTATGCCCACACCAAGCAGCATCTTCTCGCTTGCCTGCCGCGCGACACCAAGCACAAGGCGCTCACAGACGCAGGCGTCCACAAGACACCACAGGGCCGTGGGCAAAGACGCTCTTGGTGGGAGCGGAACCTCTTCATACACAGATGGACTCCCGCACCTTGGCAAACTTCTTCTCTCCTATGCCCGAGACGCGCATGAGGTCTTCCGGTGCCGCAAAGGGCCCGTTCTGCTCTCTGTCCTCGATAATGGCACGCGCTGTTGCCTCTCCTACTCCACTGAGCATCTGGAGCTCGTCCATGCCTGCTGTGTTTATGTTGACCAATCCCCCACTAGCACCGCTTGCATCCCAAGGTTGGGCGCCTGTCCCCACGGCATCCTCTGCAACCGTGATGGCTTGCTCGTCTTGAGAGGGAACATGAACCTTAACGCCATCGGCGATAGGGGCAGCAAGGTTGATGACAGAGGTGTCGGCATCCTCAAGCAGTCCGCCTGCGGCCTCAACGGCATCACACACGCGCACGTCCACACCTTCAAGCTCTACGACGCCGGGAGCTCCCACGGCACCATCCACGTGCACGACAACGCGTGACGGGGCTGACTGCTGGTCCTGCTCCTGTGGCGTCGTATCCTCGCCTACCTGCATGGTCTTGCCTTGTGGTGTCTGTTGTTGGGCCTCTGCAGTTGGACTCCTGCGCTCGATAACCAAACCCGAGTTGTCGGCCTGCCAGGCCATGCCTCCAACACCAACTGCCAGACACGTTGTCAGAAGCGCTGCCATGGGACCACGTTTGGCCATAAATCCCACACGTGCTCCCATGCGCCCTTGTATGCTCCCTCTTGATCTTCGCTGCGCCATGCAAAACCACCCCCACTACCATGGTGGAGGTGGCATAGGCAAAGCTATTCGAGTTTCTCAAGTCTTGTACGCATGAGGTTGGGCCTTTGTCGCACCAAGGTAGGTAGCACGGTAAAAAAGATGGTTGACCTGCGCAACTGCCAGCTTAGACAGAGGCCGGTGCAAGCTCTGCGTGCCAGGCCTTCATCTGTTTGGGGGGCTTGTAGCTGGGACAATGGTCATAGTCAACGTATTCTATGGCCTCAAGAAGCTCTTCTACCATGCGTTCATGGTCAAAACTGTCCCAAGCTTGGTGCACTGCGTCAAGACGGGCATGAGTCTCGGGCCTGCGCGGCATGAACAGGGTACAGCAGTCCTCAGCTGCCTGTGCGCTGATATCGTGTGTGCCAATCTGCTGCGCGCGCCGCATGATCTCCATCTTGTCCGACCCAATAAGGGGGCGCAACACGGGCATGGACACAACCTCGTTCACGGCAGCTATGTTCTCGAGCGTCTGCGAGGCAACCTGTCCAAGCGACTCGCCCGTTACCAGCGCCTTGGCACCCTCAATCTGGGCCAGGCGCTCGGCCACGCTGAGCATCACGCGCCTGTAGGTTATGATGCGCAGGCTTTGGGGCACTGCCAGAGAAATCTCGCGCTGTCGCTCGCCAAAGGGCACCACGTATAGCCGTCCTATGAGACCTGCAGGCTGAAGGGCGTTCACAATGTCTTGGCACAACCACTCGCTGGTGTCAGAGGTCATGGGCCGCCCTGAGAAGTGCACCGGCACACAGTTGGCACCGCGCCGACCCACCATCCAGGTGGCAACCGGCGAGTCAAAACCGCTGGAAAGCAGCGTAACCACCTTGCCTGCCGTACCCACGGGAAGTCCACCCACGCCCACCATTGACGAGGCGTACACGTACACGCTCCCCTGAACCACCAGCACGTACACAATGATGTCAGGGTTGTGCATCTGCACGCGTTTGGTGGGAAACGCGTCGCACAGCACATCGCCCACCAGGCGGTGGATGTCAAGGGTGTGCAGCTCGTAGGTGGTGGAGGAGCGACGCGCATGCACCTTGAAGCTCTCAAACTCCCCTGCCTCACCCAAGGCCTTGACGGCGGCGTTGCAGTATTCTTCCTCGTTAAGACTACAGAGGTAGGCCAGCGAGACGCGAGCCACACCAGGCACCTGCGCTATGATGCGCGCGTGATCGGGCGTGGCCTGCCCAGAGGCAAATGTCACCAGAATGTGACCACTCACCCGCCGAATGTCAGCAACACCTTCGCCACGCAGAGCGCGGCGAAGGTTCTTGACCAGCTGGTTCTCGAATGTCGAGCGGTTTTTGCCCTTAAGGCCTATCTCGTGATAGTGAACGAGGCAAACGCGTTTGGTCATGGCCTACAGGTTCTGCTGAACTTGCTTGTTGGAGCCCCTGATCTCTTCATCAAAGAGGTCCTGAGCAAAGCTGAGAACACCAGACTCTATCTCTTCCATGGCGATGGACACCGAGTCCTCGCCAGAGATGACCGGCGTGATGTCGTCAAACTCCTGCACGGCTGCAACGCGCAGGTGCTGGCCGCGCACCATGTTGTTGATGTCGCAAGCCCGCTTTGAGGCAATGGAGCACAGAAGGAAGGGGTTGTGCTCGGTCTTCTCAAGCAGGATATCAATCTCGGGCTTAGTTACTGACATCTTGATCGATGCCTCCCTCATTCTCGTATTTGTCTATCAACGCCTCAAGCTCATCTACAGCAACATCAAGGTCGTCGTTGACAAGAACCTCGTGATACTTGTGAGCGTTGCTCATCTCCATCTCGACGCGAGCCAAGCGAAGCGCAATCTGCTCCTCGGTTTCTGCGCCACGTGCACGGAGGCGCTCTTCTAACGCTACCAAAGAAGGAGGCGCGATGAATATAAGAACCGCATCAGGAATGGCTTTCTGCACGTTAAAGGCACCATTTACGTCTATCTCAAGCAGGACTGACTGTCCTTGCTCAAGATGGGAGTTCACCTCGCTCCAAAGCGTTCCGTAGCGCTTCTCAAAGTGACCGTCCCATTCCACAAACGCGCCCTCGTCGGCAAGCCGCATAAACTCGTCTTCGTCCATGAAATAGTACGAGACGTTGGGTATCTCTCCGTCACGCGGCTGCCGTGTGGTTGCAGAAACCGCCAGGTGCAGGTCGGGACGACGCTCGCGCAAGAGCGCCACAAGCGTCCCCTTCCCAACACCTGACGGTCCAGATATGACGAAGATCCGTGGTGTGCGCCCCACTACTTTGCAAGAGCCTCAAGCAGCTGCTCGCGCTGGCGAGCACCGAGACCCTTAACGCGACGGGACGGGGAAATGCCAAGCTCGCTCATGATCTTGGCAGCCTTTGCCTTGCCGTAGCCGGGCAGCGACTCGATAAGGGCAGAGACCTTCATGCGGGCGGCAATGGGGTCCTCGGAGTCAAGAACCTCTTCGAGTGTGGTGTCACCCTTCTTGATCTTCTCACGCAGCTCTGCACGCGCATGACGGGCGGCAGCGGCCTTCTCCAGAGCAGCCTTGCGCTGCTCGTCGGTGAGCTGGGGTAGTGCCATGGTTCCTCCAAACATCTCAGACATATCTTGCCAAAGCCAGTTGCTGACTTAGTCATACTAGCAGGTAAAAACCCACGGGTCACTATAGTGACGTTATAGTGCTTGTTTAGCAAGCCTTTTTCAACTAAGTTGCACATATTCTACTGTCATATAACGCTGTAAGGTTTTTATTGGCCGCTAAAAGGTATTTTCTGCCCAAACGCTCCGGTAAACGGGAAACGCCCCTACCTGCCAGCGTGAATGATAGTCCTAGACTCTCATCGGCGTCTCGTATGTTGCATACATTATAAGTCATGCTATATGCATTTATGTAACACTATGACATAAGCTCGGAAACGATGGCCTCAAAGGCGGCAGCAGGGTCATCGGCCTGTGTTATGGGACGTCCCACCACAAGCTTTGAGGCACCTGCCGCAATTGCTGCCGCTGGCGTGGACACGCGCTTCTGATCTCCTACCTCTGATCCTTGTGGCCTCACACCAGGGCAGACGATGAGCGCATCGGGGCCAAGCAGCTCGCGCATCTGTGCTGCCTCTTGCGGAGAGCAGACGATGCCGTCAGACCCCGCACCAAGCGCCAGCTTTGCCAGACGCTCGACCTCCTCGGCAACAGGGCAGTTGATGCCAATGGAGGCCAGTGCGTCTTGGTCCATGCTGGTAAGCACCGATATGGCCACAAGACGGGTACGGTCTCCCCCACGCTCTGCCGCTGCCTCCTCGCAGCCCTTGCGGCCCTCAGAGATCATGTCAGCGCCACCCAGACCATGAATGGAGAGGATATCAGCCCCGCTCAGCGATGCCGAATATGCGGCACCGCGAATCTGGAAGGGGATGTCGTGGAGCTTAAGGTCTAGAAACACGCGCAGCCCACGGGCACGCATGTCATCCACAATGGCCGGTCCGTAACGGTAGAAGAGCGTCATGCCCACCTTTACCCACACGGCCTTTCCCTCAAGCTTTTTGGCAAGCTCAAGTGCAGTCTCGCGGTCGCAGTCTAGCGCCACGATAATGGCGTCACGTGCCTCGGTTTCACTTAGCATTCAAATGCTCCAATCAGCTCGTTGATGTCACTAGCTCCCTGCTCCTGCGCCCATTGCTCAAGCTCGGCCAGGATGCGCGGGGCACAGGTGGGGTCATAGAGATTTGCGGTGCCAATGGACACGGCCGTGGCGCCTGCCAAGATCATCTCGGCAGCATCTGCTCCGGACGCAACACCCCCTATGCCGCAGAGCGGTATCTTTACTGCGCGTGCGCATTCCCACACCATGCGCACGGCTATGGCATGGATTGCCGGACCTGACACGCCTGCCGTCGCGCGCGCAAGTCGACTCCGACGCGTGTTCACATCTATGGACATGCCAGGGATGGTGTTGATGAGCGAAAGCGCATCGGCGCCTGCCGACTCGAGCGCCCGTCCAATCTCGGCCACATCATGGGGCGCCATCTTGACGATGACGGGACGTGTGGTATGCGAACGCACGGCAGCCATGACCTCGGCCGCGGCCTGCGGCGTCGCACCCATGGCGGCACCACCCGCCGCAATGTTGGGGCAAGAGATGTTTACCTCAAAGCCCGAGGCAAAGGGCGCCAGCTCCTCGAAGAGTTGTGTGGCCTGGACGTACTCGTCAA
This sequence comes from Atopobiaceae bacterium, assembly GCA_017510875.1. Classification (GTDB taxonomy): domain Bacteria; phylum Actinomycetota; class Coriobacteriia; order Coriobacteriales; family Atopobiaceae; genus UBA1367. The sequence goes on from JAFWLX010000194.1 coordinate 7,482, forward strand.
TGGAGTGTCCGGCAATCTGGCAGATAACCTGGCAGCCCTTCTCGCGCAACCCGCTTAGGTAGTCACCGTAGCGCTCCACAAATCCCTTGACGCCTGGGTTTTGCAGGCCTACCGAGTTCATGATGGCACCGGGAATCTCGGCTAGACGGGGCACGGGGTTTCCATCCCAAGCCTCAGCCGCCACACCCTTGCAGGTTATGGCACCAAGCGTGGCCCCCACGTCATAGAAGCCCTCAAACTGTATGCCATTGCCAAAGGTACCCGAAGCGGTGTTCAGGGGGTTTCTCATCTTTATGCCGCCCAGGTTGACGGCCATGTTGGGCATGCTCACCAGACCACCTCCGTCGCATCAAAGACCGGTCCGTCCTGGCAGCACAGCGCATAGCCACCGCTTGCCAACTCTACGTTGCAGCAGCTGCAGGCGCCAAAGCCACACCCCATCATGCGCTCGAGAGATGCCTGGCAGGCAAGTTGATGCTCGGCGGCGATCTTGGCCACGCCGGCCATCATAAGTGCAGCCCCGCAGGTATACAGCTGGCCATAGCTTTGCTTGTCCAGAAGATCTTGAGTCGCGTCGGTGGTAAAGCCATGCTGACCAAAGCTGCCGTCGTCGGTGCAGATGACCAATTGCCCGTCTTCGCCCATCGCGCTGGCCATCGCATCAAGGTCATCGTGCAGAAGCAGCGAGGCCGTACGCACGCCTACAACCATATCGTAGGGCACACCCTCCCCTGCCAGCATGCCAGCTGCTGCCAGTATAGGCTGAAGGCCAATGCCACCTGCCACGAGCAGCGCACGACCTTCGTTCTTGGGCAGCCACCAGCCACGTCCGCAGGGACCCGTAAGCACCGAGGAGTCCCCTTCCCTCATAAGGGACAGGCGCTTTGTGCCCTCGCCCACCACGGCATACAGAAGCTCTACCGTGCTATCGTCGGCATTAGCGCATTTGAACGACAGGGGGATCCTTAGGATATGCGAGCCGTCACCTGGCACGGCGAGGTTCATGAACTGCCCCGGCATAATCGTGGCTGCCACGCTTGAGCTTATCACCAGGCGCCAGATGCCTTCAGCCGCAGGCTCGTTGCGCAGCACGTCAAATGCATGCTGCGATACCTTGCCTTGGCTCATCTTGCCTCCTTTTTCGGTACTCTCTAAACCAGAATTGACACATGTCGC
>JAFWLX010000195.1 GCA_017510875.1 Atopobiaceae bacterium
TCATGAGGTCGGCGGCGACTATCATTCGGCGCGTCCCGTCTGCACGCCGAGCACGATGGTGGGCGCGCCCACGTCCACCTTCGTCTCGCGCCGGTCGGTCTTCCGCCTGCGGTCGGCGGCCGGCTTCTGCATCCTGGAGACCGCGCCCACGGCGCAGTCCAGCCCGAGCGCCCGCAGCGCGCGGCAGAGGTGGAACCCCGTCACGCCGGACTCGTAGACCGCCCTGGGCGCGTCGAACGAGAGCGCCCACTCGGCGACGGCGGCGGGGTCGTAGGGGAACGACGCGTGCGTCGCCTCCCCGGTCATCGGGTCGAAGGCGCAGGCTGCGATGGACCGGGCGAGTACGTCGAGGCCGATCGATGTGGCATACTGGGTCATTGTGGGCCCCTCTCTTCGCATTGTGGCGCGCGGCCACGGTTGGTGGTACGACCATTGTCGCCCGACCCACGGAGCTGCGACAGGTGAGGGGCTCACAATGCTCAGCTCATATCGTCTGTATCGGGGGAATGCGATGCGGGAGCTCTCCATATTCGTCGACGAGGCGGGCCTGCAGGACATGTCGGACGGGTACTACCTCCTGACGCTGGTGTTGCACGACCAGTCCGCGCCCATCGGCGAGCACATCGAGGAGTATGAGGGGCAGCTTCGCGCCGGAGGCCTCCCAACATCCCGTTCCACATGGTTTGCCTGCTCCACGGCCACGGGGACTACGACGGGCTTGACCCCCACGTGAGGAAGGCGCTGCTCTCGAGGTTCAACGCCTTCGTGCGGCGCCTCCCGATCGAGTACCACACCTTCTCGTACAGCTCCTACGACGTGGCCGGGGTGGGGGAGCTCTCGGCACGCATGCGCCGGGACGTCGTCAACTTCGTGTACGAGCGCCTCGGGAGCTTCCAGTCGTTCGGCCGCGTCGTCGTCTATTACGACGAGGGCCAGCAGGCGTTGACCAAGGCGCTGCACGAGACCTTCGACTTCATGCTGGGCGAGGGATCGCTGGGGTACAGGAGGATTCGCTACCAGGCCAGGCGCCTGTCGCAGGTCGCGGACTACCTGAGCTCCGTCGAGCTTGCCGCCTTGCGCTACGCGGAGGGCACGGAGTCGAGCACGTACCGCAAGTTCTACGGCCTCAGGGGTGACCTCAGGAGGAACTACCTGAAGCAGGTTTGCAGGAAGCAGATCTGAGCGTCTCCGCACGCCATGCGGACTGACGATGGCCTCGTGTGGTTGACTGGCGCCTATCTATGAAAACCCCGTGGACGAGCAGCTTAGAGCAACTTAGAGCAAGTTGTTGCGGCGGCCCTGCCGCTCCTGTCTCGTGGTTTGCGGCAATATCGTTTCCGTCATGCAGGCAGGTTCGCAGTCGGAAGGATGAGTGCTACCATTACAACTCGATAGGGGAGCTGGCGCACGCCGGCTGAGAGGGCACTCATCGCGGTGCCGACCCTGACACCTGATCTGGGTAATGCCAGCGTAGGGACCAGAGCAACAGACCAAGGTCCCAAGCAGAGGCATGGGGCCTTTTCTTGTGCCTGCCCGAGCTGTCGTCTCGAAGGGAGTGCCATGAGCGGTGCCGTTACAAGCCCTGATGCGCGCGCCTATGCCGTTCGACGCATCATGGTGCCCGTCTGCACGATGGCTGTGCTGCTTGTGGTGTGGGAGCTTGCCGTGCGCACGGGTATGGTTCCAAACTTCTTGCTGCCTAGTCCTACACAGGTGGTCGCGGCCCTTGTAGCCGATGCCTCCCTGCTTGCCCAGCACGCAGCGACGACGGTCATCGAGGCACTTCTTGGTTTGGGCATCGGTGTTGTCGTAGGCTTTGTGGTGGCCGTGCTCATGGATCGTTTTGAGACTGTCTATCTGGCCTTTGACCCGCTCATCACCATCTCGCAGACCATCCCTACGGTGGCTATCGCTCCGTTGCTGGTGCTGTGGTTTGGTTACGGTCTTGCGCCTAAGGTTATCCTCATCGTGTTGACTACTTTTTTTCCGGTGGCGGTGTCTCTTGTGGGTGGATTCCGCTCGGTTGATCCCGACATGATCGATCTTCTGCGCACGATGGGTGCCTCGGACCTGCAGATATTTCGTGAGGTCAAGCTGCCCTCCGCTCTTGAGCATCTCTTTAGCGGTCTGCGCATCTCTGCGACCTATGCCATTGTGGGGGCCGTCATCAGCGAGTGGCTTGGTGGTTTCTCGGGTTTGGGCGTCTACATGACCCGTGTTCGCAAGTCCTTTGCCTATGATCGCATGTTCGCGGTCATTATCCTTATCTCTGCTCTGTCGCTTGCGCTCATGTTCCTAGTGGATTTGCTAGAGCGTCTATGTATGCCATGGAAACACACAGAAGGGAAGTAACTATGTCCAAGAACCTTACCCGACGTTCGTTTGTTGCCGCACAAGCGGCTGTTGCCAGCATGGCACTTACTGCCTGCGGCGGAGCAAACACCTCTGCGGGAAGCAACGGGGGAGACCTCACCAAGCTTACATTCTGTCTTGACTACACTCCCAATACCAACCATACGGGTATCTACGTGGCCCAGGCAAAGGGCTACTTTACCGATGAGGGACTTGAAGTAAGCATTGTCCAGCCCGCGGAGGACTCTGCCGAGGCCATGATTGGTACCGGTCAGGCGCAGCTAGGTGTGAGCTACCAGGACTATATGGCAGGCGCCTTTGATGGCGGCAACAAGGGTTTGGTAGCAGTGGCCGCTATAATCCAGCACAACACCAGCGGCATCATGAGCCCTCAGGAGTTGGGCGTCACCTCTCCCAAGCACATGGAGGGCTTGCGTTACGCCACCTGGGAGCTGCCCGTTGAGCAAGCTACCGTACGCCAGGTGGTCGAGAAGGACGGTGGTGACTACTCAAAGATCAAGTTAGTGCCCTATACCGTTGACGACGAGGTCAGTGGCTTCAAGGCGGGGCTCTTCGATACGGTGTGGGTCTTTGAGGGTTGGGCTGTGCAGAACGCCATCGTGCAGGACTACCCTGTTAACTACTTCAGCTTTATATCTATCGACGATGTGTTTGACTTCTATACGCCCGTCATTGCAGCCAACACCGACTATTGCGAGCAGAACCCCCAGGCCGTCAAGGCCTTCCTGCGTGCCGCCAAGAAGGGTTACGAGTTTGCCATCGCAAATCCCGACGAGGCTGCCGACATCTTGTGCGAGGCGGCACCCGAGCTTGATAGCGTGCTTGTGCACCAAAGTGCATCATTCTTAGCAGGGGAGTATCAGAGCGACGCCGCCAGCTGGGGACTCATTGAGGGTGAGCGTTGGTCGACCTTCTTCAAGTGGCTTAACGACAACAACTTGGTGAAGAGCCCGCTCGACGTCAATGCGGGCTGGACCATGGAATACCTGGAGGCATAGTGACCGCTGCTTTGACAACAGACAAAGAGCGGGCTTTAGAGCTTGAAGCCGTGAATCTTACGCTTTCGTGGGATGGCGGGCAGGATGTGGTGGTGCGCGACATAAACCTGTCCGCCAATGCCGGCGAGGTTATCTGTCTGGTGGGAAGGTCGGGTTGCGGCAAGACCACCATCCTCCATGCCATCTCGGGCCTGCTGGTTCCACTTGAAGGCCACATACTGTTGTCGGGCGAGGACGTGACCGGTGTGCCAGGCAAAATCTCGTACATGTTGCAGAAAGACTTGCTCATTCCCTCAAAGCGCATCATAGACAACGTGAGCTTGCCTTTGGTGATTGGCGGCTTGTCCCGCAAGGAGGCACGCGAACAGGCCGCACCCTTCTTCGAGCGATTTGGCTTGGAGGGAACCGAGCAAAAATGGCCGTCTCAGCTCTCGGGCGGCATGCGACAGCGTGCCGCCTTCCTGCGCACCTACCTGATGGGAAACGAGGCGGTCCTGCTCGACGAGCCCTTCTCGGCGCTTGACGCCATCACGCGTGTTGACATACGTGCCTGGTTCTGTCGTATGGTACGTGGCCTTCACTTGGCGTCGGTGGTCATCACACACGACGTTGATGAGGCGGTCTCGATGGCAGATCATGTGTATGTGCTGGTGGGTACCCCAAGAGCAGGGATACCCACCACCGTAGCCGGCGAGGTCGTGGTGCCAAGAAGTGCTCGCGAAGGCGTGGACGATTTCTCGCTCACATCCGAGTATCTGGCCTGCAAGCGCAGGGTGGTAGAACTGCTTGGCGCCTGAGTCTCCTGAACAGGGGCATCTCTTCGTCTGATTCCTGTAGCCAGAGCAAAGATGATGGCATTCCGGACAATATCAAAACATCCAGCTTTTCTGTCACGATTTGGTGACAAATTCACTGCTCAAAAGTTGTTGCGTCGAGGCAGTCGCTTTTGAGTGGCTAATTTGTCACCAAATCGTGACAGAAAAGCTGGATGTTTTGATATGGCGGTGGACGCCCCGTGAGGGTTCCATACTCAAAGCCATGCGCCACTGTCTGGGCCTAATTTATCCATCCTGTTACGCCTGTGAGTGCGTCCGAGCCGTGCGCGTACACTGATATCAACGATAGAGGCGCGGAAACGATGAATCGCGGGTAAGCCGGCAGGCGTCAGAGCTCGCGAGGAGGCCTAATCCGCCGAACTCTGCGCGTGGGCACATGCGCAGGGTGGGCTTGCGGGGAACACCCGCAAGACTGTCTGTTGGTTGGTTGCCAACGGGTGCGCTATCCTAACGCGAGCCATCGCAGCGGGTGCACCTCTGGTAGATGGCAGGTTGGGAGGCATCGTGGCGCACGAAAGCTTGCGTATCACAAAAGATGTGTTGGTGGGGCGTTTGAAGCCCATGCGTCCATAGGGGCGCTTTTCGCTATGCAAGAGTTTGATGACTGCAAGAGATCTTTGCGATAAAGGAGAAGGCAACATGAGTGATGTACGCAACCTGACCGGCTCAATTGTGGCTTTGGTCACCCCTTTCAAGGACAACGGCGACGTGGACTTTGCTGCACTTGACCGCCTGGTTGACTTCCACCTTGCCAATGGCACCGATGCCATCTTGGTGCTGGGCACTACGGGCGAGAGCTCGACCATGACCGATGCCGAGGACGTGGCGGTTGCCCAGCACGTGGTCAACCGCGTGAACGGCGCCATCCCCATCATCGGCGGCGCGGGCTCCAACGCCACGCACGAGAGCATTGCCAAGGCCAAGAGCCTGCAGATGATTGGCTGCGACGCACTCCTGCTCATCACGCCCTACTACAACAAGTCCAACGAGGAGGGCATCTACCATCACTTCCTCGATGTCCTTGACGCAACCGAGATTCCTTCGATCCTTTACAACATCCCTGGTCGCACGGGCTGCTCAATCAGTGAGCGCAATGTGGTACGTCTGGCCGAGCACCCCAACGTGATGGGCATCAAGGAAGCCTCTGGATCCATCAGCTATGCAACCACCGTGGCCCAGTACCTCTCCGACGACTTCCGCATGTACTCTGGCAACGATGATATGGTGGTGCCCATTCTGTCGCTGGGCGGCTCGGGCGTCATCAGCGTGTGGGCCAACATTCGTCCGCAGCAGGTCCATGACATGGTGGACAAGTATCTCAACCACGACTACCAGGGTGCGCTGCGCATCCAGCTCGACGAGCTTGAGCTTATCCACGCGCTGTTCTGTGAGGTCAACCCCATTCCGGTGAAGGCCGCACTTGCCAAGATGGGGCTCATCACCGAGGCCTACCGCCAGCCGCTGTGGCCCATGGCCGACGCCACGCGCCAGCGCCTCTATGCTGCCATGGAGGAGGTCGGTCTCATTGACTAGCAACCTTACGACGGTCGTCCTTATTGGTGGCGGGCGCATGGGCAAGCTCATTGCCAACACGCTGGAGGACGACGGCAATTTCCTGATCCTTGGAACCTACGACATTGACAATATCGACGAGCTTGACGAGGCTGCGCTCGAGGCCGACCTTGCTATCGACTTCTCTAACGTGGCGGCATTGCCGCATGTGGCTGCATACGTCACACGAACCGGTGCGGCTCTTGTGAGCGGCACTACAGGCTACAGCGAGAGCCAGATGGTCAAGCTGCGTGCCCTGGGCATGCTCGCGCCGGTTATCTGGAGCGGCAACTACTCGCTGGGTGTGGCGGCACTGCGCCACGCGACCAAGCTCGTGGCTGATGCACTGCAGGATTGGGACGTCGAGATCGTGGAAACCCACCACAACCAGAAGGCGGACGCACCCTCGGGTACCGCCGAGATGCTGCGTGCCTGCATTGACCCCACGGGCGAGGTTCCCGTGGCCTACGGTCGCCAGGGCATGGTGGGCGCTCGTCCGCAGCGCGAGATTGGCATGCACGCGCTGCGCGGCGGCACCGTGGCCGGCCTGCACGAGGTGCACTTCTTTGGCGTTGACGAGGAGCTGTGTCTAACGCATCGTGCCACGAGCCGCCAGATCTTTGTGAATGGTGCGGTGGCTGCGGCCAAGCGCCTCTTGGGCTGCAAGCGTGGCTTCTACACCTTTGATCAGCTTATGTTTGAGTAGGTGGCACACGCCTGAGGACGTGTTTTACCCATCACAAGGGGGGCAGCCCCTTTCTGTTCCACA
>JAFWLX010000196.1 GCA_017510875.1 Atopobiaceae bacterium
ACAACGACGACAAGAAGCGCGAGGTAACACGCGTGGCTGAATTTGATGAAAACATGAATGCGCAGCCCCTTGAGGGGGTTGAGACAAAGACAGAAGATAAGACAGTGGTGGCTGAGAGCACTGATGCGGCAACAGAAAACGTGGCCGCACCGGAACCTGATGTTGACCCCCAGCTGGTCGAGGAGCTCTTTGCCCAGATCTCGGGCAATGCTGCCCCCGAAGGCGAGGATCCTGCAAAGCGAGACGACGTGCAGGCATCCCCTGAGGCCCAAGATGACCCAAGCGACACGGCTGAGGAAAACGACTCAAACGCCACCGTCGATAAGACCGTTGCTGTCATCGATGTGCTTAAACCCTCAGAAGGTGCTGACGAGATTGGCATGGTCTCTCCATCGGTCTCGTCCAATGTAGAGGCGGCACAGGCAAGCCTTCTGAGCGACCCATCACAAAAGAGCAAGCGTCACCTTCCCGGCAAACGGGCTCTCATTACCACACTTGTGGTGCTGGCATTGTTGCTTTCGGCATATATTGCTGGTGCCATGGTGTTTAGGAACACCTTCATGCCCAGAACCACCATCAATGGGGAAGACGTCTCGTTCAAGAGCTTAGAAGAGGTTGCGAAGGCAAACTCTGACTCCATACGCTCATTTGAGCTGTCGGTAACCGGCGACGGGCTTGACGTGCACATAAAGGCTGCAGATGTCAACGCAGCCTTTGACGGTGAGGGTTACGCAAAAACGGCGATGAAGCAACAGCATCCCTGGTCTTGGCCGCTCTCCATCTTTGGATCTCACGATATCCAGGTTGAGAACACGCTCTCGTACGATGAGGCGCGCTTGGATGACATTGTTGGTTCGGCGGTCGATACCGTGAACGCATCAGCTACCGACTCGACCAACGCAACGGCAGTCTTCAACGAAGAGAGTCTGCAATACGAGATAGCGCCAGAGGTGCAGGGAACCAAGATCGATCGGTCCTATGTGCTAGATAAGGTGCACACCATAATCAAGAATCGCGAGCAGGCAGTGACCTTTGCGGAGGATGCTCTCATCAAGCCCGAGAGATACTCAACCGATGAAACCCTGATCGCTGCGGTGCAGCATGCAAACGAGTGCGTGGGGGCTATTCAGGACATAGACCTCAAGGGCCAGACGCTCCATACCATTGGTGCCAATGATCTGCATAAGTGGGTAAAGCTCAACGACGACCTTTCGGTGGGCTTTGACCTTGATGCGTGCACCGAGTGGTGTCGTGGCCCTCTGTCCGATCATCTTGACTCGGTGGGCAAAGGACGCTCGTTCACTACGCCCGATGGTCGCGACATCAACGTTTCTGGCGGAACCTATGGTTGGATGCTTGACGGCGGAGAGCTTGCCGGCTACATACAAGAGAACGTGCTTGCGGCCAAGGCAGCCCATATCGAGGCTCCATGGCTGCGCGAGGCAAACTCATGGTCGCCTGGTGGCAACGATTGGGGAGACACATACATCGAGATTGACTTAGGCAGCCAGTACGTGCGCTACTTTGTTGGTGGCGAGGTTGTGTGGGAGAGCGATTGCGTGACCGGTGGTATGAATAGCGGCAAGATGCACTACACCCCTACGGGCGTCTACTACATAAACGACAACATCCAGTCGGGCAACGTTGAGCTGAAAGGCGAGATAGACCCCGTAACCAAGCAACCAGAGTACATAAGCTACGTGAAATACTGGATGCCCTTTATCGACAACAGCCATGCCCTGCATGACGCTGACTGGCGCAGCAGCTTTGGCGGCGACATCTACCTGTACAGCGGAAGCCATGGCTGTGTGAACCTTCCGCCCAGCAAGGCAGCAGAGCTCTACGACATGATAAGCGTCGGCACGGTTGTGGTTGTCCACGACTAAGGCTGAGACTATAGGCAAGAAAGGGACGGTCCCCCAAACCATGCGGCCGCATACGTACGGGTTTGTTCGTATGCCGCTGCGCGGAATGGGGGACTTCCCTTCCTCGTCTTTCGCCTCTCAATGGGTGTATGGACAGGCATCATGTTCTCTTCACCATAAATCGTCCATAAATAACCTGCAGAGTCGTTGGCAGCAAGTGGTTTATGGGGTATGAATTTAAGGATAGGCCTACGTTTTGAGGGGAGTTCCTTATGGAGATGAACGAGAATAAGCGCAGACAGTCGCTTATCCTCTACGCAATACTCGGCATAGCCTTGGGCATTGCCATTAGAACCATGCTCTATCCAAACATCATAAATTCGCAGGTAGAAGAGGTTTCTTATAGCGAGTTTCTGACCATGGTGGACAATGGCGTGGTCAAGCAGGTCGAGCTTACCACCGGGGACAACGAGATAAAGTTCACTACGGGCGAGGGCAGCGACACAAAGGTATACAAGACCACGCAGTTTCCTGACGATGACACCCTAGTCTCGCGCCTTGAAGAGAAGAACGTCAACTTCTCGGCCAAGATACCCGACTCCTCAGGTGAACTCTGGCTGTATCTGCTGATAAACCTCATGCCGCTGATCATCTTCTTTGGTGGCGGATGGCTGCTTAACCGTCGACTGCGTAAGCAGATGGGCGATGACAACAACATGAGCTTTGGAGGAGGCTTTGGCCTGGGCGGAGGTTTGGGACGCTCGGGTGCCAAGGAGGTCAAGGGCGAGGAGACCGGTGTCACGTTCAAGGACGTGGCCGGCCAGGACGAGGCCAAAGAGTCACTCGCCGAGATTGTTGACTTCCTCAAGAACCCCCAGAAGTATGCCAACATTGGCGCAAAGCTGCCTCACGGTGCCCTTTTAGTAGGTCCTCCGGGAACGGGTAAGACACTCCTGGCAAAGGCAGTTGCTGGCGAGGCCAAGGTGCCCTTCTTCTCCATCAGTGGCTCGGAGTTTGTCGAGATGTTTGTGGGACGCGGAGCAGCCAAGGTTCGCGACCTGTTCAAGCAGGCAAACGAGAAGGCACCTTGCATCGTCTTCATCGACGAGATCGATGCCGTGGGCAAGAAGCGCGACGTGGGCCTCTCCACCAACGACGAACGCGAGCAGACCCTTAATCAGTTGCTCTCCGAGATGGACGGATTTGACAACCACAAGGGTATCGTGGTTCTGGCTGCCACCAACCGCCCCGATTCGCTTGACCCGGCACTGCTGCGTCCCGGCCGCTTTGACAGGCGTATTCCCGTAGAGCTACCCGATCTTGCAGGTCGCGAGGCCATCCTCAAACTGCATGCCGACGACGTTAAGATGGAGCCTGGCATAGACTTTGGTCTTATTGCACGCATGACACCAGGTGCCTCGGGTGCAGACCTTGCCAACATGATCAACGAGGCAGCGCTTCGCGCCGTGCGCACGGGACGCTCGCGCGTGTCGCAGACCGACATCCTCGAGTCGGTGGATGTGGTCATTGCAGGCGAAAAGAAGAAGTCCACCGTTCTCTCTCCGCAAGAGAAAGAGATCGTCTCCTATCACGAGACCGGTCATGCCATTGTGGCGGCAGTCCAAGACGGCAAGGCTCCCGTCTCAAAGATCACCATTGTGCCGCGCACTTCCGGCGCCCTGGGATTCACCATGCAAGCCGAGGAGGACGAGCGCTACCTTACCACGCGCGAGGAGTACAAGCAGAAGATTGCCGTGCTTTGCGGAGGACGCGCTGCCGAGGAGCTGATCTTTGGAATCATGACCTCTGGTGCGGCCAACGATATCGAGCGTGCCACCAAGATTGCACGCGCCATGGTCACTCAGCTTGGCATGTCCGACCGCTTTGGCATGATGGCGCTTGGCGAGACTCACAACCGCTATCTGGGCGGTGGGGCCACGCTGACCTGCTCTGAGGGCACAGCACAAGAGGTGGACGCCGAGGTGCAGGCCCTTGTTGAGGAAGGTCATCAGACGGCCCTCAAGACCCTGCGTGACAACCGCTTCAAGCTGCACGAAATTGCCCACTACCTGCAGAAGAAGGAGACCATCACCGGCGAGGAGTTCATGAACATCCTTACCCGCGATGACGGCTTTGCTCCTGTCATGCCCAAGGCG
>JAFWLX010000197.1 GCA_017510875.1 Atopobiaceae bacterium
CCCATCTTGATCCGCCGGTCTGTATCGGATATTTCTTCCAGGATTGTGGTTGGCCAGGGTCGCCCCCATAATCGACGTACACCTCGGAGCCGCCGGACTGTTAAAACAGGGTACGAAAGGGAGTATCCCCTTCGTACCCTGTCGGAAAGCCTTTCCCGTTTTGGACGTATCACTTACTCGTCGAAGGCGTGGTCCTCGTACTCCTCGCGGCTCCAGCGCAAGGCCTCAACACCGTCGCGGGCCACTATAACCTGCCTGGCAACAAACAGCGCAATCTCGTACAGCACGACAAGGGCAGCAAACATGAGCAACATGGTTACGGGCGAACCGTCGGGTGTGATCATGGCAACCATGGTAAGAAGTCCGACGTAGATGATGCGCCACTGCTCGCGGAACGTCTTGTAGGGAATCACATGCAAAACCGAGAGGTAGAAGATCACAAGCGGCATCTCGAAGCCCACGCCAAAGCCAATCTCCAAGAGCATCATGATGCCTAGGTAGTCCTCGGCGTCGGCGATGACATTGGCGAAGTCGTAGCTTTGCGCAAGGAGCCACTCAAAGGCCGCACGCTGGATAATCAGGTAGCAGAAGATCATGCCCGCAAAGAAAAGGGCAATCATGGCGGCCACGGTGGGCACCAACCACTTGCGCTCGTTCTCTCGCAGTGCAGGCAAGATGAAGCCCATGATCTCCCAGATGATGATGGGCATGCATACGATGGCACCAAAGAACACGGCCACCTTGAAGCGAATGGTAAAGCCACCTAGCACACTGATGACCGTAAGATCCTGACCGTCGGGGAGCGACGAGCGAATTGGATCGAGCATGATGTCAATGAGCGTGGGCGTGGCAAAGTAGATGACCACCGAGGTGACAAGGAGTGATACCACAATGATGGTAAACCTGCGACGAAGCTCGCCGAGGTGATCCATCAAGGGCATTCGAGCTGGTCCGATAGGCATATCTGTTAGGAAGGGCGGCCCTAGGCCTGCTCGCTTCCGTCCTCCTCTCCAGTCTTTGCAGCCAGACCCTCAGACTCAGCGGCGTCGTCCTGCTCTTGGGACGCTGCCCTTGCCTGGACTTCCGCCTGTGCCTGAGCTTCGGCCTGTGCCTGGGCTTCAGCCTTGGCCTGGGCCTCAGCCTCAGCTTCGGCCTTGGCCTGTGCGCGAGAGGCGGCAAACGAGGAGGAACCGCCCATTGCGTAGAGTGCACTGGCACTGGTGTCGGGAGTGGCTGGCTCTTGCTGGGGAGCATCCTCCGCGGCTTGTGCTGGCTCATCCTGGACAGCAGGCTCGTCACCTGCTGGCTCGGCTTGGGCGGTCTGCTGCTCTTCACGCGCAGCACGCTCGGCTTCAAGACGGGCCTTACGCTCGGCAAAGGTCTCCTTGTGGGTGGCTGTTGCCGAAGCCTCTCCCGCATCGATGTCTGCGTCCTGAGCAAGGGCCGCTGCGCGCTCCTCTGCGGCAGCACGCCTCTGCGAGCGCGTGCCCGAGGCAAGCGGATCGTTCATGGCATCCTGCAGAGGGTCCATGACCTCGGCCTGAACCACCTCGGTAAAGCCCTCTTGCGCCTGTCTGAACTGCCTCAGCGCACGTCCCAGCGTACGCCCCATACCGGGAAGCTTGTCCGGGCCAAAGATCATGAAGGCAAAGGCCACAATGATCAGAAGCTCGGTCTCACCAATTCCAAACACGCCTGGTACCTCCTGGGTCTAGGCCTCAGCGACAATACCTAGCTCGCGGGTCACGCCAAGCAGGTCAAGCACCCGCTTCACGTTGCGCTGTGGGTTAGTCACACTGAATTCGATTGCCTCGTCAAGCGCACGATGCGCAGCCCCCACAAGCACGCCAATGCCCGTCGAGTCGATGTAGGGTACCTGCGCAAGGTCAACGGTCACAAACGAGGGCTTTTGCTCAAACGCGCTATCGATGGCATCGCGCAGCTCGTCTGCGCACGAGACGTCAATCTCCCCTGTTGCCAAAACGACTAGTCCCTGGTCACGTTGCGTGGTGATGATGTCGAGAGCCATAGGGAGCTCCTTTCCTACAGGTTGGAACCAAGGGCGTCTTCAAGTGCCTGGGCACCCGTTGAGCTGGCACTGCTACCCGAGGTGCTATCAGCAGCCTCGTCGGTAAGGCCCTCGCCAGCAGAGGCGGCAATGGCGGCAAGGCGGCGGTTGGCGTAGCTCTTAGCGCCATACTCGTCGTCAGGATCGGCCTCGATGGCCTTCTGGTAGGCCTCCTTGGCCTTGTCCTGATCGCCTTGGTACTCGTAGATGAGACCGATGTTGGCCCATGCGGGACCGTAATCGGGAGACTCCTTGGTAAGCGCCTGCAACGCGGCAAGGGCACCATCCGTGTCGCCGTTGTACATGAGGCACATGGCCTTGTTAGCCTTGACTACAGCTGAGTCGTTAAGAGCAAGATAACGGTCATAGTAGTCGATTGCCTTGTTAAAGAGGTCGGACACATGCGTCTGGCCTGCCTCGTCGGTTGCGTACGAGCTGGCCTCGGAAGCCCAGGCCATATAATCGTTGCCCAAGCTGAGAAGCGTAGCCAAGTCCTCGGGGTTCTTCTCAAGCTTGGACTCGAGCGGATCGATGACCGCCTTGTAGTTCTTGTCTACGGCGTCTATGCCCGTGGCAGTCTGCTCTTCCTGAGTCTCTTCCTCTTCCTCAGACGTTTCAGACTCGTCCTTCTTTGTCTGCTCTTGTTGCTCCTGCTGCTGATCAGCCTTGTTTCCAAAGATGTAGGTAAGCGAAGGGAGCATCATGGACAGGGCCATGACCACGGCAAAGATGCCCACGGCGATGGCCGTGATCTTCTTCTTGCGGGCTGCCTTCTCCTCGGCGCGACTCAACTCCTGCGCCGCCGTATCCTTGCGACCCTTTGATGACTTGATGCCGTTTTCGGTGGTCTTAATCTTTGCACGCGCCAGGCGCTTGTTGGAAGACCTGCCGGTGCTACCCGGACCCTTTTCTGCCATACTCCAGAACCTTTCGACACAAACAGTACACATCCTTACCAGCTTAGAGATGTGTACCTCCTTTCACGCGAACAAACCTACATTCTATCGAATCTCTGCGAAACGATTACGTGAAAACCACGCGAGGTCTTACGGCCTTCAAAGGGGCGAATGTATTCGCAAAAGTTATCTAGTCCAACCCACGCGCCTCAAGTGCGATACGTGCGGCAACGAGCTTGGCGGCTACCACGAACACATCGAGCGCCTCGCCAAGCTGCTCGAGCGTGGGATAGGTGGGCGCAATGCGAATGTTGGTGTCCAAGGGATCTTTGCCATAGGGCCAGGTTGCCCCTGCGCCCGTGAGCGTTACGCCCAGCTCGCGCATGAGCGCCACAATGCGCTTGGCAGAACCCACAGGCCCGTCAAACGAGACAAAGTAGCCACCGCGCGGCTTGGTCCACGTGGCAATGCCGGTATCCGCCAAGCCACTGGAGAGCTTTTGCTCAACCAACTCGAAGCGCGGACGCAGGATGGCAGCATGCTTCTTCATGTGCTCGCGCACGCCTTCGGCCGAGCCTAGGAAGCGTACGTGCGCAAGCTGGCTGATCTTCTCGGGCGACACGCGCATAACAGAGAATGCGCTGCGCAGCTCTGCCATGTCGGCTGGGCTTGCCGTGACAAAGGCCATTCCCGAGCTAGGGAAGGTGACCTTGGCCGTTGAGGCAAACTCGTACACCATGTTGTCGTGTCCCGCCTGGGCAAGCGCGTCAAAGATATTGAGCAGCTCGTCACCTTCGTCATAGAGGTCGTGTACGGCATAGGCGTTATCCCAGAAGATGCGGAAGTCGGGCGCAGCGGGCCTTAAGGCCGCAAAGCGGCGAACCGTCTCGTCAGAGTAGCTTATGCCCGTGGGGTTGGCATACTTGGGCACGCACCAGATGCCCTTGACGGCAGGGTCGTTCTCAACCAGGCGCTGCACCTCGTCCATATCGGGGCCGGTGGGCGTCATGGCAATGGGGATATTGGTTATGCCATAGCGTGCCGTAATGGCAAAGTGACGGTCATAGCCAGGCGATGGGCAAAGAAACTTGACCTCGCCTTGCTGGCACCACGGAAGCTGGCCTGCAATGCCTTTGGTGTAGGCATTGACCACGGCATCGTGCATGAGGTTAAGGCTCCACGTGCCGTTGACCACCACATTTGCCGCATCTACGCCCAAAAGCTCGGCCGCAAGCTCTCTTGCCGACGGCAACCCGTCGGGAATGCCGTAGTTGTCAGCAGGAACCCCCTGGTCGCTCAGGTCGGAGGCAGAGGTGAGAAGGTCAAGCATGGGGCGAGACAGGTTGGTCTGCTCGGCGGAGGGCTTGCCCCTTGCCATATCGAGCGAGAGCCCACGGGCTCTGATCTGGTCCGCCTGAGCCTCAAGCTCTGCTATGGCAACCTCCAGCTCGGCTGTGGTCATTGCCTCAAAGACGTTATCCATCGCCACTCCCTTGCGTCGATGCAATCATTGACTTGCAGGGTACAGCTCGCACCCGTCTGGGGGCAGGACCTCGGGACTCCGCTTCGGCTAAGCGCTCCGCCCTTACGGCGCG
>JAFWLX010000198.1 GCA_017510875.1 Atopobiaceae bacterium
AAAGAGCGACATTGGGGTTGTCAGCCTTGCACTCAACGCCTGCGAGTTTGAGGCAAGGTCTTCGATAGGCATCCTGCTTGATGATGGCAACTACTCGGACATCATCTATACCGAGGCTATCGATATCGTGAACGACTCTGGCCACGGAGGATGGGTCTTCGACCGCCTGTACATACGCCCAGATGATCTGGAGCAGGACTACGCCTACGTCACTGACTCCCATGGCAACCGGTGCCTGAGGTTGAAGGTATCCGCAACACTGGTGAGCAAGACGCTCCCTGATGGCGCTGACGTGGATGTGGATATATACGTTGACCAGATTGCCATAGGCGCTCCCGATAACAATGCCATTCTTCCCTATATGTACGAGGCGGGCACCTCGATGGCCGCCCCAGTCGCGACTGCCTCCGCTGCCATCGTGTCGTCGACCCTTGAAGATATGAGTCTTGCCGACCGCGCCGAAACCACGGTCCGTATGCTCAAGGGAGCGATTCACCAGGCGGAAGGCTACCAGGGGTACTGCAAGCAGGGTGGCCAGATTGACCTGAGTCTGCTGGGCAGCGAGGATGACTATGTTCCGACGATAGCGTCCGCACACGTATCGGGCGACACGCTTGTGATTGAGGGCTCGTACTTTTCCTCTGATGGCACGCTGCTGGTGGCTGGTGAAGAAGCGCAGGTGCTGTCTTGGTCAGAGGGCCAGATTAAGGCCCAGTGGCCGACAAACCTGACATCGGGCCTCATTCCCCTGACTGTGCGCACGGACACAGGCGTCGAGGCCGTGAGGGCAATTCCGCTTGAGGCGCCAAAGAGCGTGGAGGGAAGCTCCGCCCTCTACGAGCGTGACCTTGCCTCGCTCGGCCTTCGCGAGGGAAGGGAGAGCATCACAAGAAGCCCTGACAGCATGTGCGCGACGGACGACGGGGTGCTGTTTGTTGCGGCCCGCATGGGCGACGATGCCGTAGACCCAGCGGTAAGGTGCCTTCTTCGCTCGGATGACCAGTGCGCCAGCTGGACGAGAGTCGAGCTTCCTCAGGCAATCCAGAACGTGCATCTTGCAGCGGGGGACGGTACGCTGTTTGTGCTGGGATCTACCCCCTCAGACCTGTCAAAACCCGTTGAGGAGTGGCATCTGTATGCTCTGGATGTAGCTAACAACGCGTTTACACAGCTGGGCACATACGGGGACGGTGGTCCCGTGGTGAGCGACATCAGCGCGCTGGCATATGTGCATGGGCAGCTCTACCTTGTGGACTTTCACAGTGATGATGACGACTACTACGCGCAGAAGCACATGCGCTTCAGGCGCTTTGACGACGATTATGCCGGTGTGGGTGAAGGCTTTATGCTCGATCACTGGTATGACCAAAGCTGCACGTATGCGGGGCCGCTGGTTTCGACGTGGGGGGACAGTGTGTACGTGTGCGGTATCGGGCAGATCAATGAGGGAGAGGAAGAGGCTGACGGGCTTGTTGGGCTCGAACGGCTTGATGTGGCAGATGACGGAAGCCTAACCTGTCAGGACTTGACGGATGCGCTCTCTGGTGTCAGCGGGCTTTTGTCCAAAAACGTTTGCATCGCCGCATCTGATGAGGGCGTGTTTCTCATTGGAGCGGGGCTTGAGGGGCTTTTGCCCGAGGGGGCTGCACACACCGACACGTTTTTGCTCAAGCAGGGCGCGACGCAGATTGAGCCGTATGCGCATACGCTCTCGTTTGCACCGCTTGAGCTGCCGGTGGCAGTGTACGCGGATGGCTGGCTCTACGCCTATTCAGCGTCAAAGTACGAGGACTGGCCTGTGTTTGGCCGTGCGACCCAGGTGTCGACCAAGGTGGACCCCGAGCCAACACCTACGCCCGCGCCCACGCCGGACCCTGATTCCGGCGGTACGTCCAAGACGAGCGGGACTACGAATTCGACCAGCTCGCGCACCAAGCTAGCAAAGACCGGAGACGCTCTGGTTGGGATTGCGGGCTCTATCGGCCTGCTTGCCATTGTCGGCGGAGCCAGTGTTGTCCTTGGTTTGAAGAGGAGGAGGGCGTAACAAGCGGGTGGCATGAGAACCGTATCTGGTGGCAACAGGGACTGGTCCTGCCAGCCCCTGTTGCCACGCTACACAAGCGCCTGCTGCTTAAGCGCGTCAACCACCAGTACGTCTGCGGGAAGCCATCCGACCGAGTCAATCTCGTCTGGCTTAAGCCAGCGCGCCGCCTCGTGCTCCAAAAGCTGGGGCGACCCCTCCAGAATGACGCAGAGAAAGCAGCTCATTTCAAGGTGGAATTGCGGGTAGTCGTATGAGACGTCAACAACGTGGCGCACAATGCCAACATCCATTGCAAGCTCTTCGCAAATCTCGCGTGCAAGGGCTTGCTCAGGAGTCTCGCCCGCCTCTATCTTGCCGCCGGGAAACTCCCAGCTTCCCTTGTGCTCTCCATAGCCGCGTTGCGTGGCAAGAATGCGATCGTCCTTTTGAATGATGGCTGCCACCACATGATACGTCTTCATCTTGCCCCTCAGGCTTCAAGCCTGGCTCTGAGCCAGTAGATACCCCTACAGTGCGCAGAACCGCTTCCACTCGGCCATGATCGTATCAAGCAGGGGAGTGTAGTCGGTCTTTGTCCGTGCACGCAGAAGCTCGGTTATCTGCACCATGGGGTCGGCCAAAGGTGTGATGGCAAGGTTGGTGAGCACGCCCTTCAACGCATGGGCCAGACTAAAGGCCGTGTCAAGATCGTCTGCCTCAATGGCACGGCACAGGGCCTCAAAGCGCTCCTCATCCCGTACGGTGCCTACCAGCTGCAGGTACAGGTCTTCCATCCCCATGCACCGCTCAAGGCCTTCCTGCACGTCCGCGCCGTATGCGACCAGATCGTCAAGGATCATCGCTGTTCCTTTCGTGTGCCTGTGCTAGGGATTGCTAGGGGTGCCGTGGGGCTCGGGCGAGCGGGAAAGCAGGACGCCTTGGCCCTTCCATACTTCCTTGATGCGCTTTTTATCCTCGTACATCCTGGCGTCCGCGCGCTTGAACACAACGTCTAGAGAGTCATCAGTCTCTGGCTGCCACGTGGACAATCCGCCCGCCACCGAGACTCCTCCGGTCTCGAGGTTTATGCGGTTGCTGTTCTCCAGGCGTGACATAAGGATGTCGCGCGCCTCGTAGTCGCTTCCCGAGAGGATGACCACAAACTCGTCTCCACCAATGCGGAATACAGGGGAGTGCTTGAACACGTTGCACACGATGGCACAGGCATCCTTAATAAATTGGTCACCCGCCGCGTGGCCCTGTGTGTCGTTGACCACCTTGAGGCCATTGATGTCACACACGGCAACGGCAAACGGCGCCTGTGTGGAAGTCTCGATGGCACGGTTGATCTTTTGCTCTGCCTCGGCATAGGCATGCTTGCTTTTGACGCCGGTAAGCTGGTCTTGGTTGGCAAGACGCATGGCGCGATCATGCTCTTGCTCGCGCTTGGCCTGCTCGTTGATGTCGCTTACGCCAATGACCACATGGTGGTCTTGGCTGTCGCCCATGCGTGTGGCCTTGAGCATCACGTAGAAGGGCTCGCCGTCAAAGATGAGCCGATAGCTGAGGGTAAAGGTCTTGTCATGCTCGAGCGTCTGGAGCACGTTCTCTTTGGTGAATTGCTTGATGAACATCTCGCGGTCTTCCGGGTGAATGACCTTCAGGGCATTGGCATGGCTCTGCGAGAAGAAGTCCTCGCCGCTACGCTCCAACCCAAAGCTGTGCCACTCGGCCCGCGAGCTGTACTCGATAAAGCTGTTATTGCTCATGTCGACGTAGTAGATGCTTACATAGTCAACGGTAAGCGCCTGAATGATGCTGGCATAGGTGATGGCGCGCTTGCGCTGGGCACCTAGGCGGTCATCCACCACAGTGGTTGCTGCCTCATCCTGGCTGTCGCCCAGCTCAAGCTCGCGGGCACGTTTGCGCTCAAGCACGTAGCGCTCAAACTCCTCGATGGGCAGCGGCTCGGAGAAGTAGTTGCCCTGCGCATACGTGCATCCCATCTCGCGGAGCCTGAACAGCTGGTCGGCGGTCTCTACACCCTCGGCAATCACAGGGACGTCAAGATAGTCGGCTATGTCAATGATGATCTCGACCATACGGGTGTCGCCGCCTGCAGCAAATGCGCTTGCCATGGACTGCATGTCCAGCTTGAGGCCGTCAAGCGGCAGAGAAGAGATCATGCTTAGCGGCGAGTAGCCCCTGCCAAAGTCATCCATCTCAATGCGAAAGCCCAGCTCGCGCAGCTTGTTTGCCGTATCTAGAATCTGGTCGGAGTCCTGTATGTAGGCGGACTCGGTAACCTCGATGAGCAGCTCGTGCGGGTTGAGCCCGTTTGACTCAACCAGCTCAAGGAGCGTGTCTATCATGTGGGGATCGTACATGTCGATGCGGGACATGTTGATCGAGATGGGCACGGCAAAGCCCAGCTCGCGCTTCCACGCGCCAATCTGGGCGGCGGCCTTTCTCCATACATAGAGGTCAAGCCTCTGGATGAGGCCGTTCTCCTCAAAGAGAGGGATAAAGGTGTCGGGCATGATCACGCCCAGCTCGGGATGGTTCCAGCGCACAAGGGCCTCGCCGCTCACGCATGTGGGCACATCGGCTTGGATGTCAAACTTGGGCTGGTAATGCACCACAAATTGCCCCGCCCTGATGCCAGCGTCAAAATCCTCTATCAGACGCTCGGAAAAGAGCTGATTCTCTTGGATGTCGCTGTTGTAGAAGCCAATGCGCTGGGTAAAGCTACCGGTGACGGCGTCACAGGCCATCTTTGCTCGTTTAAAGCGGTCGGCGACGTCAAGCGACTTGTCCACAAGCGCATAGACGCCCATGCGAAGCCAGATACGCGACTCTTCGCCTCCGCCATGGGTAAGGCGTGTTGAGGTGCTCTCAAGTATGTGGTCAAAGTCCATCCTATGCGGGCAGTACAGCAAGAACGTGTCAGCCTCTAGGCGACCGGCAATACCGTCGCACTCGCGCGCCGCAACCTTAAGCGCGTCGCCAATGCCCCTCAGCACGCTGTCGCCGTACTCGGCGCCAAACCGCTCGTTTATCAGACGAAAGTGGTTGACGTCAAGCACAATGGCATCCATGTCAAGGCTCTTGTTATGTTGGTCGTACTGCTCGGCGTAGCGATAGAAGTACTCGCGGGTATAGAGTCCGATAAGTGGGTCGCGCTCGGTCGAGCTGATGATCTGGCGGTCCTCCGACAGCTCGATGGTCCTGTTTACACGAGCGAGGATAACGGCAGGCTGTGGGTAGGGCTTGGGTATGAAGTCGATGGCTCCGCGTCGCAGGCACTCGGCCTCAGAGTTCTGGTCGGCCGAGATGACGATGATGGGAATCTTGGCAAGCTCTGCGTCATGCTTGGCATGCATGAGCAGGTCCATGCCGTTAATCGAGGGCATCATGAGGTCAAGCAGGATAAGGGAGAGCGTGTCTTTGTTGTCGTGGACTACGTCGAGGGCTTCCTGTCCGTCGGTGGCAAACAGGAGCTTGTAGTCATTCTGCAAGACGGCCTTGAGCAAC
>JAFWLX010000199.1 GCA_017510875.1 Atopobiaceae bacterium
CAACCAGACGCTCGTTCTCGGCCTTAAGGTCAGAGAGTCGACCTTGATCGGTGGTGAGGTTGACAAATATGTTGCCTAGGCCTTGGAACGGCGCCGTCATGGCTCCGCCCACCCACCTGATGGGCGTAGTGATGGTCATCCATGCACCACGCATAGTGGTGAACACTCCCCCAGAGTCACCCTCACGCGCGCTTGCGGTAAACATGACCAGTGACAGTATCACAAGGATTATGCAGGTCCTCAGGCCCCCATCGGCGTCCGTACGCTTGAAGCGCACGGACTGAGGGGTAGCGTTCCCCTTTCCGGGCATGGCTCGACTCCGCTGTTACTGTGCAGAGCTCTGCACAAAGCCGCCCGACAAGGCGTTTGCCTCAAGGACCTTGGCACAGCCGTTTACCACGTTCTCAAGGGCCGTGGGGCTTACGTTGACCGGTACGCCCGTCTCGTCACGCAGACGCTGATCAAGGCCGCGCAGAAGGCCGCCGCCACCCGTAAGGAGCACACCGTAGTACATAAGGTCGCTGGCCAGGTCGGGAGGCGTGACGTCAAGGGCGTCCTTGACGGCCTTGGTCACCTCGTCAAGGGGCTTGTCGAGGGCGCGACGAATCTCCTCGCTCTCGATGCGCACGCTCTTTGGCAGGCCGCTCATCACGTCACGGCCGTTGACCTCAACGTCAAGCTCCTCTACCAGAGGCGCTGCAGAGCCCACCTTGATCTTGATGTCCTCGGCCGTGCGCTCGCCAATAGAGAGGTTGTACGCGTCACGGACGTGCTGCAAGATGGTCTGGTCAAACTCGTCGCCTGCCGTCCTGATGGACTGCGAGACCACGATGCCACCCATCGAGATGACGGCCACCTCGGTGGTTCCGCCACCAATGTCTACGACCATCGAACCCGTTGGGTCCTCGATGGGCAGGTCGGCGCCAATGGCGGCCGCCATGGGCTCCTCGATGAGGTATGCCTGGCGGGCGCCCGCCTGAATGGTTGCCTCAAATACGGCACGCTTCTCAACCGAGGTGACGCCCGACGGCACGCATACCACCACGCGCGGCCTAGGCGACCACGGGTAGCGGTTTGCGCCACGCGCCTTTTCGATAAAGTAGCGCAGCATGACCTCGGTAACGTCAAAGTCTGCGATGACTCCGTCCTTGAGGGGACGCTCGGCGATGATCGAGCCGGGAGTGCGGCCAATCATGCGCTTTGCGTCAGCTCCAACTGCAAGAACGCGGTCCTCGTTTCTGTCTATTGCAACAACGGAAGGCTCGTTGAGCACGATGCCCTGCCCACGGCGCGCGACCAACGTATTGGCCGTTCCGAGGTCGATGGCAAGGTCCCCATCGTATTCCCCAAAGAATGCGTCAAAAAGCGACATAGCTTCCTATCTCCTGCATTAGTGTGCGGTCGTGTGACAGGACTGGTGGATGGATGATACGTTACGCGCCCTCGGGAGCGGCCTCGCCCTCGGGGACGACAACCTCTGTGGTTTCAGGCGCTGCCTCTGTGACGGCTGCCTCTCCCTCAGCTGGAGCAGCCTGCTGCTCGGCCGGAAGACCCGTGCTGATGGTGGGTTGACCTCCCTCAAGCGCGGGATACTCAACCGTCACGCCGCTTACCTTCCAACCAAGGCCCGAGCGAACAAGCGAGATGCGATAGCTCTGCTCGCCGCCAGCCGAAAGCGTGGCCGTAGCCAAGGCCGAGGACTCGGTCATGCTGCGATCAACACCCTCTACCGTGACACCCGTGGCTCCGCTGGGAAGAACTGCCTCGATGGACATCTTGTCTTCATCGCTTAGGTTCTTGGCCAGAAGGCCAGAGATGTCACCGCCATTGGCCTTGGTGGTAAAGAGGTCTTCTACCACGCTCTCTTGAAGCGGCCAGCCATAGCCGCAGTAATAGGCGTAGGAAAGGCCTCCGCCAATAAGGATCAGGAACAGCAGGAAGATAAGCAGTCCACGAAGGCCCGAATGGCTACGGTGCTTGCGCCTGATGGAGCGGTTGTCCATCTCAAGCTGCACCATCTCCTGCTCGGTTATGTCAAAGAAGCCGGTGTCCTCGGGAGACGGAATGAACTCGCCCGACTTACCCAGAGGGTCAAGCGGATCGTTGCCCGAACCGTATCCTGAGGCTGCTGCCAAAAATGCGTCGGTAGAGCCAGAGGCCCCGGTGGACTGGCTGCTCACGGCTGCCTTTGCCACCTCGAGCGCCGCGGCGGCCTCGTCGGAGAGCTTGTGGTTTCCGCTGTCCGTTGCATGGCCAAAAGAGTCGATTGCCTCGCTCCAGCGGTTGGCAGCGGCATAGGCCAAGCCAAGGTCCTCGTATATGGCGTCCTGGCTCTCGAGCGGCGTGGAGAAGTCGAGCGCGGTGCGGTAGGCCTCAACGGCGTCCACAGCACGGCCCATCTTCATGAAGCAGCCGCCCAGACTACGCAGCGCGCCAGAAGGATCGGGATTGGTCTCGTCGATGGCGGCGTTACGGTAGGCAACGCCCGCCTCACGGAAGTCGCCAATCTCGGAGTAGGCATTACCCAAGGCAATGTAGGCCTTGTAGGGCGTAGAGTACCCGCTGTCCTTGGTTGCCATGACCAGCGATGCCACGGCCTCCTGAGGCTTGCCGGCCGCCAGCAGGGCACGTCCGCGATTTGACGCCAAAGCACCGGCATGACCATAGCTGGCATCCTGTAGCGCGTCACCGTAGGCAATGGCCGCCTGGTCGTAGTTGCCAAGCTTCATGAGGCAATTGCCCAGAAGATGGTCGATTCTACCCGAGACCTCGCCCGGTTGCTTTGCCTGCTCAAGCCATCTTACGGCAGAAACGTAGTCACCCTGACGATAGGCGTCCCTGCCCGCATCAAAAGCCTGCTGATTCACTGATGCACCTCGTTTCGTGTCCTGTGCGTTCTCTCGAGGTTGTACGTACGCTACTTGGCCTCGTGCTCGATGCGAACCGAGTTTATGACGTCGCCAGCGCGAAGCGCCGAGATGACGTCCATGCCCTCTACCGTGGTGCCAAACACGGTATAGCCAGAGTCAAGGCCATGCTGGGGGCCAAGACAGAAGTAGAACTGCGACCCCGCGGAGTCTGGGTTCTGCGAGCGTGCCATGGCCAGAGCGCCGTCAACATGGCTGTTGTTGGGATTGGTGGTGTACTCCTGACGAATGCGATACCCAGGGCCACCGGTTCCCGGCATGCCAAAGCTGCCCATCTCGCCCGCCGCGACCTGCTCGGGAGTCATGTCGCGCGTGTTGGGGCATCCGCCCTGAATCACGAATCCGGGCACATAGCGATGAAACTTGAGCCCGTCGTAGAAGCCCTTGCAGGCAAGCTCGCAGAAGTTTGCCACATGAATGGGAGCCCCCTTGCCATCAAGGCGCACGCGAATCGTACCCTTGCTGGTGTCGAGAACCGCAATCTCATCGCCTTCGACATGATAGGCGGGGGTGTACAGCATGTCAGGAAGAAAGCCCATCGAAGCCCCTCTCCATCCTCGCGCACGGCGAGTGATAAAAGGCACGGCGTTACCCGTACCGTTAACGGCATACATACGCAGACCATTCTAGCAGCAGCGCCTATGGTTCACATATTCGGCAGACGTAATTGGGTGAGCGGACAGAGAAAGTGTTGGTTTTCACGACCCGCCGTTGGCGGAGACCCTCGGGGCTCCGCCAACGGCGGGCCGTGATAGCAACGGATGGGTTGTTACTCTGACGCTGGCTCCTCGGGGCTCTCCTTATGCTGGGGACGCCAGGGTTCCCAGTTCTGGTCAAAGAGAACCTTGTAGCCGTTCTGGCCGTCCTCTTGGCGATCAACCATATAGAGCTCTTGGATGCGAGGCTGATCGGCCACGGGATCTGCGGAGGCCACGTCTTCTTTCCAGGCGGCGGCAAGAGCGTCCACGCGGTTTCTCACCCAATTTGCAAGCGTGGTTACATGCTCAAGGTCCTCGGCGTAGAGACCTGACGTCACATCCAGCTGCGAGAGGTCCTCGATAAGGTTGCTTAGATCGATTGCCAGCGCATCGGTCTCGCGTTTGCCACGCTTTCGCTCGTCAATGTTGTCGGTGTAGGCAACGGTGTTAAAGAGCGCCTCGCACTCGTCGCATCGCAGAGAGTAGCGCAGCAGTTTGTCGTGTGCCTCTGAGAGCTCTGCATACGTGGCATCGTCGCCAGTCACGACCTCATACGTCCTGCCGTTCGAGTCCTGACCAGACAGCGAGTCAACCGTCCCGGGGAAACCCGCCATCGAGGTGTCGGCCTCGGTTGTTGCGCTGATCGAATAGTCTGTGACCTTCCAGGGGTGCGTGATGGCAAGGGTGATTCCGCAGACCACAATGACCGAGGATATGGCGGCGAGCACAAAGGCGCCGGTACGCGGCACGCCCTCCTTGGCAACCACCTTGCTCTCGGACTCGTCCTCGGGCGGTATGGCGCTCTCGATGCGCGGAATGGCGCGCGTGTCATCACTCTCGTTTGAGATGCTCTGCTGGTCTTCTGCCTCAAGCGCCTGATGGTCACGCGCCGCCCCAACCTTTTTGGCGGGAACGCCCCACTCCTTGTCAAGCGGCATGCCACAGTGGGGGCAGACCTCGTCATTGAGGGCTGCCCCTGCACCGCAGCTAGGGCACCATCTGCCCTGAAGCGCTGGCATGGGCACTGTCATGCCAATGTTGGCATGACAGGCGGGGCAGCGCATCAAGCCGTCTGGGATGTGCGTCCCGCACGTGGGGCAGATCACGGGTCCTCCCTACTCCCCTGCCAGTTGCTCGAGCACAAACGGAAGGATGCCACCACGCGAGAGGAACACGCCTTCCATGGGGGTGTCAATGCGCACTACGCAGGTAAACTCGACTGTGGAGCCGTCCGCACGATGAGCCCGCACGTTGCAGGTACGCGACTGAGGCAGGCCACCAGAGACATCGATGGGGTCGATATCGTAGGTCTCCGTGCCGTCAAGGCCCAACGAGACGGCGCTCACACCCTCCTCAAGCTGCAGGGGTATCACACCCATCTGAACAAGATTGGAGCGGTGGATGCGCTCAAAGCTCTCAGCCACAACCGCGCGAACACCCAAAAGCAGCGGTCCCTTGGCCGCCCAGTCGCGACTGGATCCAGAGCCATAGAGCTTGCCCGCCACTATGACCAGTGGTGTCTCGTTGGCAGCATACGCCTGTGCGGCATCGTAGATGGTTTCGATGGACCCCTTGGGAAGCAGGCGCGTCCACCCGCCAAACAGGTCGCCTGCCATAAGGTTATGCAGCTTCACGTTGGCAAAGGTGCCACGCGCCATGACCTCGTGGTTACCGCGACGCGCGCCGTAGGTGTTGAAGTCCTCGCGCGCAACACCGTGCTCGGTGAGATAGCGGGCTGCGGGGGAATCGGCCGCAATGGAACCGGCAGGAGATATGTGATCGGTGGTCACAAAGTCACCAAGCAGGGCCAGTGCACGCGCACCTTCCACGTTCACCACATCCTGCCTGTGGGCAATCTCGAAGTAGGGCGCCCGACGGATGTAGGTTGAGCTCTCGTCCCAGTCAAAGGTGGAGCTGTCGCGCGAGTCTATGGCCTTCCATGCATCAGAGCCATCAAAGAGGCCCTTGGCACCCTCTGCAAAGAGGTCCGCACCAAGCACCTGCGCAAGCACGTCATCAATCTCGGCAGTGGTAGGAAGCAGCTCGGATAGCATCACCGGCGAGCCGTCGATTGCCACGCCCACTGGCTCGTTTGTCAAGTCCGCATCCATGGTGCCCCTAAGGGCATAGGCCACAACCAGAGCAGGCTGGCACAGGAAGTTCTGCGCAACATCGGGAGAGATGCGCCCGTCAAAGTTGCGGTTGCCCGAAAGCACGCTTGTAAGCTCGAGCTCGCCAGCCAGCGGCTTGAGTGCGGCAAAGATCTCTCCCGAGTTGCCTATACAGGTCATGCAGCCATAACCGCAGGTATAAAAGCCCAGCTTGAAGAGGGCATTGGTGAGGCCGGCGCGCTTGAGGAGCAGCTCTGCGGCCTTGCTGCCAGGGGCAAAGATGCGCTTGACCCAAGGCTTTGCCTCAAGTCCGCGCTCGACGGCCTTCTTGGCAAGAAGGCCCGCCGCCACCATCATGGCAGGGTCGGTAGCCGTGGTGCAGCTGGTGATGGCCGCAATGGCTATGGTGCCGTGACCCAGCTCGAAGGTCTCGTCCCCTATGCTCACCTGTGCCGGCCTGTCGTCCGCAGAGCGTCCATGCTCGGCAAGCACCGAGCGGAAGCGGTCTTTGAGACCTGCAGGCGTCACGTAGTTGTGCGGGCGCGAGGGGCCGGCCAGGCAGGTCTCCACCGAACCCAGGTCAAGCTCGATGGTGCGCGAGTAGACGCGGCTGCCGCCCGCGCCGAAGACCCCCTGGCGCTTGAGGTAGGCCTGCGCAAAAGTCACGTCATCTGCGTTGCGGCCGGTCAGACGCAGGTAGTTGATGGTAGTGTCGTCCACCGGGAAAAGCGTGGTGGTGGCGCCGTACTCGGGCGTCATGTTTGCCACGCAGGAGCGCTGCGTGGCCGAAAGGCTCTTTACGCCCTCACCAGTCACCTCGACCAGCGTTCCCACCACGCCAGCCTCGCGTAGCACGCGTGCCACGGTAAGGGCAAGGTCCATGCCCGACACGCCACTGGCCAGCTGCCCGGTCAGGCGCAGCTCGACCACCGGCGGAACCAGCATCGACACCGACTGTCCCAGGGCGGCCGCCTCGGCCTCGATGCCGCCTACGCCCCAGCCCACAACGCCCAGGCCGTTGGCGGTTGGCGTGTGTGAGTCGGTACCCACCAGGGTGTCAAAGCAGGCAACTTCTTCGCCCTCGGCCAGGGCATCGGTGGTCACTACCTGGCAGAAGCGCTCGATGTTAAGCTGGTGGCAGATACCGCCGCCAGGCGGCACGATCTCAACGTTCTCAAACGATTTGGAGGCCCACTTGAGGAAGGCAAAGCGCTCGCGGTTGCGACGCACCTCGGTCTGCTCGTTTGCCACAGCACAGCCGTCGTGGCCCGCCTCGTCGGCAATCACCGAATGGTCCACGACCAGCGTGCAGGGGATACGCGGGTTTACCAGCGAAGGGTCTCCCCCACGCTCGACCATGGCATCACGCATGGCGGCAAAGTCGACAAACACCGGCACGCCCGTAAAGTCCTGGAACAGCACACGTGCAGGCATGAACTCGATCTCGTCGCCTTGTGTTCCGGCAAGACCTGCCTCGAGGATACGCTGAGCCAGCATGATGGCATCATCGTCTGTTTGCGCACGGCGCACGCAGTTCTCGAGCAGGATCACCAGTGCGCGTGGGAGCTTCTCGGCACCTGGAATGCCCGAGACGTCATATATCAGACGCTCGCGCGAACCCGCTACAAGCCTCTTGGGTGTGCGGGCGTCCCTTACGGCCTGTGCAACGGAAGACCTGTCGATGGTTAGAGTCATGTTCTATTCCCCCTTATGTGACGCCGGCATACCAGGAGCGCTTAGGTTGTCCCAGAACGGCTGCCACGTGGTTGTGGAGCAATCATACAGCCGATTGAAGCAGATGACCGCAGCGACGACTATGACAAAGCATGAGATTGCCATGGGACCATGGAGTGGGACAACACCAAAGAAACTGGTAAAGAACAGACAGCCCACAACCACGTAGGCAACACAGAAGGCTATAAGTGAGGTGCGCATCATGTTGAGCGGCTGAGCGATACGGTAGATGAGCATGAGGCCCACCGCAGCCGTGAGGAACATGCAGCAAGTGGAAACCTCCGCAAAGGTGCCGCCAAAAGAGCGCTCGACAATGAGGGTGACAAACAGCCCCACCGCAATCGAGATGGATGCGGGCACAGAGCGCGAGAGCACGTTGGTGAGGAAGCGTCCCTTTACCAGCTCGTTGTTGGGCTCGAGCGCCAAGACAAACGAGGGGATGCCAATGATGGCCGTTGACACGAGCGTCATCTGAATGGGCAGCAGCGGGAAGGGCGGCATCAGCACGCACACAAGGGCAAGCGCAGCGGCATAGATGGTCTTCATGAGGAACAGGGAGGCCGAGCGCTGAAGGTTGTTGATTGACCTTCTTCCCTCTAAGACAACCTCGGGCATGTGCGCAAAGTCACTGTCTACCAGCACGATGTCAGCCACGTTGCGCGCCGCGGCAGACCCCGACGCCATGGCCACCGAGCATAGTCTCACAGAAAC
>JAFWLX010000200.1 GCA_017510875.1 Atopobiaceae bacterium
CGCCCCTCACGGGCCGGCCGGACGGCTACCTTTGGGACTCCGGCTTCGGCTCACGCTACGCCCTTACGTCGCGGCAGCTGCGGAACTCAGCTGCTGCGCAGCCTCAGTCCTCGCTAAGCGCCGCGCAGACGGGCGGAGCAGCCTCAGAGTCGTCCCAAAGGTAGCCGTCCGGCCGGCCCGTGAGGGACGGCGCGACCGAGCCCCCTTCTGTTACAGCCCCCTCTTACCTAAAGCTCTTTGCCCAGCTCACAAGGGAGTCCTGCCAGACGTTGTTCATCACGTCGCGACGCATCTGATCGGTAACGGGGCCATTGCTCGCCATCTTTGCAAGAATGACTGCCTGCAGCTCCTCTACGGTCATCTCCTCATAGGGCACGTTGCGTACCTTTTTGGGTAGGGTTGCAGCTGCAGCCTCGGCCTTCTTTGACTCGGGCTTTCTAAAGGCCTTCGCCTTTGGCGCCTTTGTGGGCTTGACGTCGCCTGAGTCCGGCGCAAAGATCTCGCCCGCGCATGCCGGCAGGGTGATCTTCATTTTGCCGCCAGCAGAAACCTTCTTGCCGCGCAAAAGCCCCACGTAGGATGCGGCGGGTGCGTCAACCTCAAAAGTTGCTTTGCTGTCCGCGTTGTTCACGGCAACTATGAGGTTGCCGCGCGCAAAAGCATACTGCTCGGTACGCAGGTACAGTTCGCGGTAGTCGCCCCAGGCAAGCTCGTTTTTATAGTCGGCATGTATCTTGCCAAGCGCGCGGATAAGCTTTGCGTAGGGATTCTTGGGGTCCTGCTCGTCAAGCTTGATGGCGGGGCGTAGCGAGTCGTCGGAGAAGCGCTCCTTCTTGCCCTCAATGCCAAACTCGCTGCCGTAGTAGACACTGGGGACGCCCGGCAGCGTGTAGAGCAGGATGTGCACGGGCAGGTAGTGCGCCTTGTTGTTGAGCTTGGTGTAGATGCGCTCCACGTCATGGTTGTCAACAAAGTTGTAGAGCTTGACGGAAGGCGGCAGCATCCCGCTCGTGTATTTAACGGTGTGCGCAATCTCAAAGTAGTTGTGGTCGTTATGGCCACTGTAAAGGCCCTTGTGCAGGGTGTAGTTGGTTACAGAGTGAAGGGTCTGCGCGTTTGCCCAGCGGGAGTAGTCACCATGAATGACCTCGCCCATGAGCCAGAAGTCATTCTTTACCTCGTCTGCGGTACGCCTGAGGGCCTTCATGAAGTCAAAGTCCAGCACGTCGGCGGCGTCCAGCCGAAGGCCATCCACGTCAAACTCGCTCACCCAAAAGCGGATGACGTCGCAGATGTAGTCACGCACGGCGGGGTTGCGTTGGTTGAGCTTGGCCATGATGTTATAGCCACCCCAGTTGTCGTAGGAAAAGCCGTCGTTAAACTCGTTGTTGCCCCAGAAATTGACGCTGCAGTACCAGTCGCAGTACGGCGAGGCCTCGCGGTTCTTCTGGATGTCCTTGAAGGCAAAGAAGTCACGGCCGGTGTGATTGAAGACGCCGTCAAAGATTACCTTGATGCCCGCCTTGTGGCATGTCTCGACAAAGGCCTTGAGGTCGTCGTTGGTACCCAAACGCGAGTCTAAGGTTTTGTAGTCGGTTGTCTCATAGCCATGGCCAACGGACTGAAAGAGCGGACCAATGTAGAGGGCGGTAAAGCCGTGTCGCGCAATATGGTCAATCCACGGGGTGAGCGTGTTCAGCCGATGCACGGGCTTTGAATAGTCGTTGGTTTTGGGCGCCCCCGCAAGTCCCAGGGGATAGATATGGTAGAACACGGCTTCGTCGTACCAAGCCATGGCAACGCCTCCTTGTGAGTAGCGGCGAACAAACAACAGCATGATACATAAATATTTATGCGGGACTTTTGGAACACTTCCCCCGGATAGTGTTCCGCCCGTCAGTAGGTAGTACGGCTACCACCCATCCCCATACGTGGAACGCTTTCCGGGGGAAGTGTTCCGTCACCGGTCCCACATCCCCCATCCCACCATAACTTGCGTCGTTGTCGGGAATTCTCGCCCGCAACCCATCTTGCCATGCTATAACTATAGGTGTCGGATTCGTCCGGCAGATGCCTACAGACACCTAAGACAAAGCAGGGGCATGGATTCTAGAGTTAGCAACAACCAATTTCGCTCGGTTCCTCTCATTCAGAGGAGCGACCTGTCTCGCTACAGCGCGTCTGCGGACGAGCGTCGCGAGCATGTGAGCGCCTATCTCGACGAGTCAACCGTGGTGAGCGTGACGCCTCGCGGCAAGCGTCGCTCTGGCAGCACGTCCTCTGTTTCGCGAGACGGTTCTAGAGGATCGCGCACCGGCTTTACGCTGGTTCCCAACACAGCCGAGGAAGAGCGCCGCTACAGCCACAGCCGCCAAGACCAAAGCCGGGATGCCGACCGCAAGGCAACAGACTTTGAGCCTATGTCCTTTGGCTGTGCCACGCCGGGCTACACCTCGTTTGCCTCGGCCATGGCATTGGGTGGGCGCTACGGTGTTGTGCAGGAGGACGCCTACGGTCGTAGCTACGGTGCCGAGCACGAGGGCTCCTATGTGCGAGGAATCAAAGACCGCGCGTTTGCGGACAACTATGACGATTACGAGCGCGGCGTCTCTAAAGACGGCGGCCGCTTCAACCTGCTCGATACGGTCAAGGCCGTTCCGGGGGCAGTGGGCTCTGTGCTGTTTGGTGCCTTGAGCCACATGCATGTGGGCATCATTCTGGTGCTCTCGACCATGGCGCTTTCGGTGATCATGCTGTACGGACCGCTGCGCGACCTATACGTTGCCAACCGCAAGCTTGACGCCTTGCAGGAGACTTACGACGTGCTTGTTGAGGAGAACGAGTCGATTCAGGGTGACCTTGACCTGCTCCAGACGCGCGAGGGCATAGAGAACGAGGCCCGGGCGCGTGGTTACGTGGAGAAGGGCGAGACCAAGGTGGTCGTTGACGGCCTGCCCGAGGAGGAAGTGCCTGATGCCGCCGCCGATGCCGTGTCGGACGTGGAGGTTCCCGACAATCGCACTTGGCAGACACGTATGCTTGACCAGCTGTTTGGATACGAACCGGGGGAATGATGGGGCGCGTTGGCTGCATAGACATAGGTACGGTTACCTGCAGGCTTGCTGTTGCGGATGTGAGCGAGGGCCGTATCAGGCACCTGTCCAAGCGCTCGACTATCGTTGATGTAGGGGAGGGGCTGACCGCCACCGGCGTGATTGGTGAGCCTGCCCGCCAGCGCCTGCTTGCGTGTATTGACGGCTATCTTGTCGATGCACGCGAGCAGGCCACGCCGGTTATTTGCTGCACGCTTACCAGTGCGGCGCGCGATGCGAGCAACTCGGACGTGCTGCTGGCCGACCTTGCCGCGCGCGGGCTTGAGGCGCAGGTAATACCCGGAGAGGTTGAGGGCCAGCTGACGCTTTTGGGTGTGTGCCAGGACTTTCCCGGTCGTTTGGTGTTGGCGGCCGACAATGGTGGTGGTTCGACCGAGCTGGCCCTGGGACGGCTGAGCGGTACGGGGTTAGAGGCCAAAGCCGTTCGCTCGGTGGATGTGGGTTGCCGCCGCATTACCGATCGCTTCCTTATGGCAGGAGACCCGCCATTTGCAGCAGACCTTTCTGCTGCTCATGACTTTGCTGCCGAGCCGTTTAACAAGGCTGTGGCCGAGCTGGGGCTACGCGAGGCTGGTGCCGAGCGCTTGGTAGTTACGGGCGGTACCGTAACCAGCCTCGTTGCGATCAAGGCCCGCCTGGTGCCCTATGATTCAAAGTACGTGCACTTGCATGAGCTGACGTACAAAGAGGTAGAAGAACTAGAGGGGCTGCTTGCCAAGCTCACGGTTGAGGAGCGCATGCAGTTGCCGGGACTTCAGTCCAAGCGTGCGCGTGTGATTTGGGGCGGGGTTGTGGCTGTAACCGAGCTCATGCGCGCCACGGGCTTTGACCGACTAACCGTGAGCGAGAGCGACTTGCTCCATGGGCTGGCGCTGACAGTGGACGCTGTGTGTACGGCAGGCGCATCACCGGTCATGTGGGAGCCAAAGTTAGCTCGTCTGGTGTAGTCTGTACACACATGCACATCCGTGCAAAAATGGGGGCGTGGCGGATTTGGCAGACGCAGTGGACTTAAAATCCTCCGCCGAAAGGCTTGCGGGTTCGAACCCCGCCGCCCCTACCACGAGAATGAGGGCCTCCACTATGGGGGCCTTTCCTGTGCGGGCGTGCCGCGGGGGTTCGAACCGCGAGGTCGCGACAGCGCGGTGCGCTGTCGCGGGGTGAGCGCGCAGCGCGAACCCCATGAGCGCCGCCGCAGGCGGCGCGGGAACCCCGCCGCCCCTACCACGAGAATGAGGGCCTCCACTATGGGGGCCTTTCCTGTGCGGGCGTGCCGCGGGGGGTCGCGCTTCCGAATGGATGCGAGTCGTAGCCGCTGTAGCGGTGTTTGAATGTCCCTTTCGTAGAGCCGCGCAGACTGACCGTCTAACGTGACATACTGGAATCTATAGGCTGCGTCTGCGAGAGGGGGTTGGTGCATGGTGGCGCAGGAAAGCGAAGACCGTCCTCGCATCATAGATGCGATCATGCACCCGCATGACCTCAAGGCGCTTGACAACGAGGAGCTTGACATTGTCTGCCGCGAGATTCGCGAGCAGATTGTGGCTACCACCTCCCACACAGGCGGACACGTGGCATCAAGCCTTGGTGCTGTAGAGACGGTGGTCGCTCTTCATGCCGAGCTTGACTGCTCTCCCGATCAGCTTGTTTTTGATGTGGGACATCAGGCCTATGCTCACAAGATTCTTACCGGTCGCCTCGGTCGCTTTGATACGCTGCGTCAGGCAGACGGCATCTCGGGGTTCCCTACCCCCTACGAGAGCAGCTTTGACGCCCATCCCTCGGGACATGCGTCTGATTCCCTCTCGGTAGCCCTTGGCCTGGCCAAGGCGCGCGATCTGCGCGGTAGCAACGAGCATGTGGTCGCGCTGATAGGCGACGCGTCCATCTCGGGCGGCATGGCTTTTGAGGCGCTCAACCAGATTGGCCAAGAGCACACGCGTATGGTCATTGTGCTCAACGACAACGGCATGTCCATTGCGCCCAACGTGGGTGCGCTGGCACATCATTTTGGCAACCTACGCGCCTCCAATCTCTATCGCGATCGTCGCGACGAGCTGCGTCGCCGTCTGGCGGCCTCTGGTACAACAGCGCGCGTTGTTCTCGACTTTTTGCGTAGCACTACCGGCTCGGTCAAGCACTTGTTTCTGCCCGAGTACACCATGCTCTTTGAGCAGTTGGACATTACCTGCTTTGCGCCGGTTGACGGCCACAACATAGGCGCCCTGCGTCGTGCCATCAGGACCGCGCTTGACAGTCACGGCCCAACCCTCGTGCATGTTATGACGCGCAAGGGGCACGGTTATGGTCCGGCAGAGCACACCCCCGAGCTCTTCCATGGCGTGGGCCCCTTTGATGCAACGACGGGCGAGGTTACGCCGTCAGCCGAGAGCTATCCTACATTTACGGATGTCTTTGGCGCTGCCCTTCTCACCGAAGCTCGTGCTGACCAGCGCATTGTTGCCATCACGGCTGGCATGGAAGGCGGGACGGGCCTCACGTCGTTTGCGCAGGAGTGCCCTGATCGGTTTATTGACGTGGGAATCTCTGAGGAACACGCGGTCGGTCTTGCCAGTGGCCTTGCGGCTGGTGGTTGCAAGCCGGTTGTGGCCATCTACTCAACCTTCCTGCAGCGCGGCATAGACCAAGTGATCGTTGATGTGTCGCTTGCCAAGCGCGATGTGGTGCTGTGCGTTGATCGCGCGGGGCTTGTGGGCGAGGATGGTGCCACGCACCAGGGTGCGTTTGACCTTTGCTACCTGCGTATGGTTCCCAACATGCGCATCTTTGCACCGTCCGACGGCCTTGAGCTCGAGCGGGCCCTGCATACTGCACTCAAGCTTGGCGGGCCATTTGCCATACGCTATCCCAAGGGCGGCGGCCCGCTGGTGACCGAGGCAGACGAGGCAGAGACAGGCGAGAAGATGCTGCAGGTGGGTGTCTCGCGCGAGCTGGCCTCCGGCAGTGACGTCGCCATCCTGGCGCTTGGCTCCATGGTTGCGCCATCGCTTGAGGCGGCGCGGCTGCTGGCAGAGCAGGGCGTGTCGGCGCGTGTGGTAGACCTTCGCTGGGCCAAGCCGCTCGACCGCAAGGCCATAGTTGCGGCCGCCGCAACAGGGGCGATAGTAACGGTTGAGGAGAGCGTGCTTAGCGGTGGCGTAGGCCAGGGCGTGCTCGAGGTTCTTGCGCAGGAGAATCTTTCGCCCGCAATTGTCATGCTGGGGCTGCCCGACCGCTTTATCGCCCAGGCTTCCCGCGCCGAGCAGCTCTCTGGTTTGGGCCTCGATGCCCAGGGAATCGCCCGCTCGGCCTGCGAGCTTCTTGCGACACGGGGGCAGTAACAGCCCCTTTTCGTCGAAAGAGACAGCATTTGCTTTTGATACACTACTCAGAAGATGTACAAAAGTCTTCAGGCGAGTGCCAATAGGCAAAACAGAAAGATGGGCGATGCAGCATGCTGTCCTACGACGTCAATGGCATGGCACTCATAGAGAGCGAGAACGCGCCAGGCGGCGTTATCGTGTACTACGCAGACGGGGACGAGGAGATTATCCACGTCAACCAATATGTGATTGACCTGCTTGAATGTGATTCGTTTGACGACTTTATGGCGTTTACCGGCGGCACTTTTAAGGGCTTTGTGCAAAGCGACGACATCAATTCGGCAGAGAACAGCATATGGGGACAGGTTGAGAGCAAAAACGGCTTTGACCACATCTACTATCAGGTGATAACCAAATCTGGTCGTAAGGTGAGCATTGACGACTATGGTCGGCTGATCAAGCGACCCGGCGAGCGTCCCGTGTTCTACGTGTTTGTCGTCGAGATGGACCTGGCTAGTTCCATCGATTGGCTTACGGGCCTGCCGAGCATGGACCGCTTCAAGTACATCTCGGAGCTAGAGGCGGCAAGTGCCGCTCGGCATGGACAGAGTATGACCATGATCGTGTTTGACCTCATGGGCATGAAGGTCTATAACGCCCAACATGGTCGTGAGGGCGGTGACCGTCTGCTACGTACCTTTGCCAACATCCTACGCAAGCATTTTGGTAGCGAGTCATGTTGCCGCTATGGTGGTGACAGCTTTTGCGTGTGCACGTCCTCCGAAGACGTAAACGAGCGGGTGAACCGTGTGTTTAGCGAGTTTGCCTCATGTGGCATCGAGGGCATCTTGCCGGTGATGGCAGGTGCCTGCGCATACGATCCCGAGGGTGATGTGGCGCTCTGGCTTGATCGTGCACAGACGGCTTGCACCTCGGACAGCGTAACGTGGGAATCACACCTTACATGGTTTACCGAGGAGATGCATCGTGCCGCATGGATGCGCGCGCATGTGCTTGAGTGCCTTGACCAGGCAATTGACGAGCACTGGATCCGCCCGCACTACCAGCCTATCGTGCGTTCCACAACCGGGCGCGTGTGCTGCTCCGAGGCGCTAGCGCGTTGGGTTGACCCACACTTTGGCATGCTGGCCCCTGACCAGTTTATTCCCGTGCTTGAGGAAGCGGGTCTGCTTGCACGTCTTGATATGCACATGATTGCCTGTGTGGTTCGTGATGCTGCTGATCGCAGGCAGCGGGGTCTCGAGCCGTCGCCCGTGTCAGTCAATATCTCGCTGCGCGACTTGGGCCACTTTGACCTTGCTGGCGAGATAGCGCGCCTTATGGACGAGGCGTCTCTCTCGCATGACCTGCTGTGCGTAGAGTTTACCGAGTCCGCCGCCACCTCTGACCCCGACATGATGAAGGCGCAGATACAGGCGCTTCACGCACAGGGCTTTGATGTGTGGATGGACGACTTTGGCAGCGGGTATTCGTCGCTCAACGCGCTGGGAGCCTTTGGCTTTGACCTTATCAAGCTTGATCGCGGCTTCTTGATGGACAACGCGCTCAACAGGTCAACGGTTATCATGGACGGCGTTATTCGCGCGGCAAAGCGCATGGGCGTGATGATGCTTGCCGAGGGCGTGGAGACCGCAGATCAGGCAGCTATGCTCACCGACATGGGCTGTGACCTGCTGCAGGGGTACTGGTACAGCAAGCCCATGCCTCTGGATGAGATTGTGAGCAAGACCGCAAAGGGGCTGCTTCCCCTTGTGGAACCCAGCGAAGAGCGCTGCTATTGGAATGCGGTGAGCCTTGTGAGCCTCTCTGACCTCGCCTCCAACAGCGAGGGCCAGGGTGTAAGCGAGACATCATATCCAGAGTTTCCTGCCGGCGTGTTCGAGCGGCGTGATGGTGTCTGGCATGCTCTGCGTCTTAACGGGCTGTTCCGCAAGCTGCTTGTACAGTCCCACGTGCTGCCCGAAGACGTGATTGGACCCCAGATGGCCGTCACGCCCATCAGCTTTGACGAGCTGTTTGCGTCGGCCGTGGAGCGCTGCGAGACATCGGGGGAGTGGGAGCTGATTGCGGGGCCCCTGGAGCGTGGAACAGGCCTGCAGTTTTACGTAAAGGCAGTTGCCAGTTGCAACCATGCCCGTGCCTACGTAGTCTCGTGCATCCCCTCCATGCTGGGGTCTGCCTTGGGTACCTATGGTGACGTCCCGGCTGGATACGCCGTGTTTCGCATGATTCTGAGCGAGAATGGCGCGAGTGCCACAGACGCCGAGTACGTATATGCAAACGAGCTCTATCGCCAGTGGGGTGGCCTGCCTGTGCGTGACCTTATTGGCCGCTCACTGATTGAGGTTTCCGGTGCCGCGGCTCTGCCATGGCTTCCGCTGTGCTACCGTGCGGCCATAAAGGGCGAGGCGGTGCACGATGTGGTGTTCAGCCACGAGTCGGGACACTGGATCAGCTACAACATCATGCAATCACCCATCAAGGACCACTGCGTGTTTGCCTTTGTCTTGGCCGATGCCGAGCAACACGAGCGCGAGCAGATTATCAGCGAGCTAGAGCGTACGAGCACGCACGATCCACTGACGGGCCTGCTCAACAGGCGCGGCATCGACAGGGCCATCGACCAGCGCATGGAGGAGAGTGGGCAGGCACCCTTTGTGCTCGTCCTGCTTGACGTGGACGACTTTAAGACGGTTAACGACCTGTATGGTCACGATGTGGGCGATGAGGCCCTGCGTAAGCTCTCTGCCGAGCTGGTGCGCGCGTTCCCGGCTAGCGCCGTCATTGGCCGCAACGGTGGCGACGAGGCGCTCGTTGCCCTGTTTGGCGAGGACGCAAAGAACATTGATGAGCTGCTTGACGCCCTCACCGGCAAGAAACTGCATTTTGAGTTGCGGGGCAGACGGTATTCGCTCTCGCTCTCGGCGGGCTATGCCCGGTTTGAGCCCGGCGTATGTGACCTCAAGACAACCTATACCAGGGCGGACGAGGCCCTGTATGCCGTCAAGCTGTTAGGGAAAGTCAACTATCAGCGCTGGAATCCCCAGCTGGAGGAGTCGCCTAGGCGCTCGATGCTTGGGTTTACCACGCGCGATCTGGCTGACAGCATGCCGCTTGCCATGCTGGCGCATCGTAGTAACGGCGAGATTCTCTTTGCCAATGACGGGCTGGCGCGCCTTCTGGGCTTTGACAGCCTGGGCGAGATGCTCATGTACGCGGACGGTCGCGTGCAATCGGTAATCCACCGTGACGATGTGGCACGCGTCATGCGTGAGATTGCCGAGCTCTCGAGCACGCACATAGAGGGCGAGGAGCAGACCCTCTACTTCCGCGTAATCACCAAGTCCGATGCTGTGGTGCAGGTGGCCTACCGTGCTCGTCTCATAGAGTCCAAGGACATGGGCGAGATTGTGTATGCCTATATGGTAGAGCGCTAGCGGGACACCTTCCGGGATAAGCGTTCCATTTGGAACGCTTATCCCGGAAGGTGTCCCGCTCCGTGCTGTGGTGCGGAGGCTGTTTATACCAGTACGAGCCCG
Organism: Atopobiaceae bacterium; assembly: GCA_017510875.1. Classification (GTDB taxonomy): domain Bacteria; phylum Actinomycetota; class Coriobacteriia; order Coriobacteriales; family Atopobiaceae; genus UBA1367. Next base: position 9,997 of record JAFWLX010000200.1, read on the forward strand.
ACCGTTTTGGCCGGGCCCGTACGCTAGCTAGCGTCTTTCGCGTTGTGGGGCGCCTGCCGCCTAGTCGTCGTCGACCTCGACGCTCTTGCCGAGGATGGCGCCGGTGACGGGGTCGATGTCGTAGTCGTACTCGGTGGTGCCCACGTGGAAGCCCACCTCGTACTTGGTGACGCCGTCGTCGGTGTCAAGGTCGACGTCCATCTGCGTGGTGTCCTGCTCGGCCACGCCCGCGTCCTGCAGGGCGATGCGCTTGGCGTCGTCCATGCTGATCTGCGAGGACGAGGTGCTGGGGGCCGGGGCCTGCTCGGTGGCCGTGGTCTGCTCCTGCGCGGGGGCCTGCGCGGCCTCCTGCTTGGGGGCCGCCTGCTCCTGGGTCTGGGCCTGCTCCTGGGCGGCCGGCTCCTGGGTGGCGGTCTCGGTCTTGGACCCGCACCCCACCAGGGCGATGCTCAGGGCCATAGCGGTTGCCGTAAACATGGTTGCCAGTGTCTTGTTCATCTCAACTCTCCTTTATCTGTCCTCGCGGACGTCGTCGTGCGGAAGGCGCTCTGTCTTTCCTTGTCGCTCTTTGATACGAACACTCCAAACTTTTGTCACAGATCTTTAGAAAAAAGGGCTCTTCGGTGGTTTCTGTGGGAGAGATTCCGGCATAGGCCCAGCTCAGCGGGCGAAAACAACGATCTGGAACTGAAACGGCCCCGGGAGGGGCCGTTTCCGCGTCATCCGCCTATGATTGCTAAGCCAAATTC
>JAFWLX010000201.1 GCA_017510875.1 Atopobiaceae bacterium
CCCCACGTTCCGCGCCGAGAACTCCAACACTAAGCGCCATGCCGCCGAGTTCTGGATGATTGAGCCCGAGATTGCCTTTGCCGATCTTGAGGATGACATGGACCTTGCTGAGGACATGCTCAAATACGTGATTCGCACGGTTATGGAGAAGTGCCCCGACGAGCTTGACATGCTCAACCGCTTTGTGGACAAGGGCCTGCTCGAGCGTCTTGAGCATGTGAGCACGGCCGAGTTCTCGCGCGTGACCTATACCGAGGCCATCAAGATTCTGGAGGATGCCGCTGCTGCTGGCGTCAAGTTTGAGTATCCCGTGAGTTGGGGTTGCGACCTGCAGACCGAGCACGAGCGCTACCTTACCGAGCAGCACTTTGGCCAGCCGGTGTTTGTGACCGACTATCCTGCCGAGATCAAGGCCTTCTACATGCGACTTAACGATGACGGCAAGACCGTGGCCGCTACCGACTGCCTGGTGCCGGGCATTGGCGAGATCATTGGTGGTAGCCAGCGTGAGGAGCGCCTGGACGTGCTTGAGCGCCGTATTGCCGAGCTGGGCATGGAGCCCGAGCAGTATCGCTATTACCTCGACCTGCGCCGCTATGGCGGTTGCCGTCATGCCGGCTTTGGCCTGGGCTTCGAGCGCCTGGTGATGTACCTTACCGGCGTGGCCAATATCCGTGACGTTCTTCCACATCCGCGTACCGTGGGCAACGCCGAGTTCTAATTGGGTGGCAGCGGGAGAGCGCAACATTCTACAAAGGAAAAAGTGGCCCGGCGGTTCGTTTGAACCGCCGGGCCACTGCCATCGGTGCCCGTATGCGCTTACGCGGCTGCGGCAACCTCTTCCTGGTTACCGCCTTCCACAACGGTGAATCCGGTGGAGGGTACGTTCTCGGTCTCGGCCTGGTTGGGACCAGCCTGCTCGGAGCTCCAGACCCAATCCTTGTCAATGGCTACGCCATCGCCAAAGAAGGTCTTCCACTCGTTCTTTTGCGACACGGCATGCCAGCCGTTCTCCTCGCAGGACTTGGCCATCTTCTCGGCCTTGTCCAGCTCGCCCCAGTCGCGCTCGGTGTCGTCGCAGCACAGCATGAGGGCCAGCGACTTGTACTTGTTGTTGTTCACGCAGTAGTTTGCCATCGAGCTGTCTCCTGAGGAATTGCCCAGCGAGACAACGGGCTGCTTGCCAATCTCAGCGCTGATGACGGAGGGCTTGTTAGCTTTGACGTCCTTGATTACCAGCTGGCCGCCATACACGGTTTGGTCCTCGGGGGTCCACGTGTACTCAAGGCCGTCAGTGTCGCCCTGGCCAGAGGCCACAATGGTGCTTACGCTACCCTTGATGTGGGCGTCGTCGATGTAGGGGAAGTACTCGGGAACAAGCTGGCGGAGCACGTTGCGGTCGGTGCCCGAGACAATGTAGCACTCAAAGCCGTTGTCGTGGAGGTAGTTGACCAGCTCGACCATGGGCTTGTAGTAGGAGTCCTTGCGCTTGAGCCCCGTGAACTTGGGAGCGTCGGTCTCGCCAAACTCGGCGGTGTAAGCCATGAAGTCGTCGACGGTCATGCCCTTGAAGACCTCGGCCAGGCACTTAGCGTGGCGGGCCTCAAGGCCATCGGGGAACACGCGGGTGCGCTCGACTTCCTCAATGGCGCGAGCTACCTCAACCTGCTCGGGCGTGGGGGTATAGGTCGAGTCCCAGAGCACGCGGTGCACATACATGGCCCAGTCAAAGTAGATGGGGTCAAGCTCGCCAAAGAGGGTGCCGTCCCAGTCGATGGTGGCAATGCGGTCCTCGGGTGGGATGTAGTTGGGGCTCTTCTCGTCGGTGACGTCAGCCACGTACTCCTTCACCAGCGCCACGGTGGGGGAGTCGTCCGTCCACTGCGAGAAGGCATTGGCGTTATTTGCCGTGCCCTGCTGGCCTGAGGCGTTCAGCTTTGCCTGGTTGGACAGGGCTGCCCAACACAGAAGCGCGCCAAGCAGCGCGCATCCCACGCCAATCAGTATGGTCTTGGTCGATTGCTTCATATGCTCTCCGTTCTTCTCATGCGTCGAGCCGTCCTATCTCGCACGCAACGTTTATCTCATCAAGTATAGCCTTCTCTGTATCTGGCGGCATGTCAAGAGAGCCAGGAGGAAAGATCGTGTTACTTGCTGCCTATGACCGAGAGCACCTCGGACTCGGGCTTGGTGGCAAAGAACGAGGTGGGGTAGTCCTTGGCCAGCGAACGGCTCATGTAGATGTCAGTGCCGTTTTTGTATATCTCGCCAATGCAATAGATGGGGCTTCCCAGAGGAACGATGTTCTCTACCAGGCGGTAACCGCGGAAGGTGTCAGCAGAGCTTGAGTAGCCGGCGGTCTGCTGGGCTGAGTTCATGCTGTTAAGCAGGGTCGAGAGGCTCATACCCAGCAAGACTCCCGTAAGGTCGCTGTTGCTGCCGTGTGGGTAGTGGGGACGGTGGTGAATATAGGGGCTACCTCCGCCCATGACCCACGGGCCATTGTAACCGCCGATAAAATCGTTCAGACCCGGTGACGGCATGCCGCCAAAGCCAATGTGAATCTGCGGCTGCGAGGAACGAGGCGCGCTCCTCTGCGGGCCCCTGGGACCGTAGGGACGGCTCTTGTGCGACCTACCGCCTCCGCCACCGTGCACCGTGCCAAAGTACACGTTGCTGCCGCGTGTGTCGCGCTCACAAGAGGGGGCAGACACAGACCCTGCTGGTCCGACAAATGCCAGTTGCGGTGCAAGCGCAGAAGGTCCCTGCGGCGTCAGGGCATTGCGAATGGCACTTGCGGCTCCTAGCAGCGCGTTTGCTCCGCGCTCCACGGCATGTGCAACCATGGCGTAGGTCCTTTGGGTACCGCTGGAAGACGATGTGGTGGCATTCTTCTGGAACGCTTTGGAAAAGTCGGAGTTTGGTCCCTCAATGTGGTTGGTGGAGTTGACCAAGATCTTGTTGCCGCCAAACGACTCGAGGTCCACGTAGACGGGCGTGTCGCACGAGCTGTCGGTAAAGAAGAACGGGTCAAACGAGCGCTCGTGTGCAACCAGCGTCTCTTCCTGGCCGCCGCCATAGGTGGCGTCAATGCGATAGCACTCGATCTCGTAGTAGGCAACCTGGCGGCGACTGTACGGGGCGGTGACATTGCTTGAGGCCATGGCATTGCCCACAAGCTCGCAGTAGTGACGGTAGTTGGCGCTGGTGGATCCCAGGTCATCAAGAATCGAGGCGGCATCCGCTATGCGGGAGGTCTTGGTCGCCTTGATATCCTCGGCCATCTGTGCCTTGGGGACCGCTTGGGGCTTGGGGCTTGTTGCGTTGTTGGTGGCTGTAGACGTCGTGCTGGACTTGCTACTCATCATGCGTCGTATCATGCTTATCAAGAAGTACGCTATAACGATAAAGATGATGATTGTGAAGAAGCTGCTGTCATTGTTGTAATACATGATGCTCCGTCGACGTTGGAACCAGTAGGGAAGGGCCCGACACAAGGCCCGGGCCCGTTGCTAGGTGCGAGGCTCCTTACATGCCCATCTCGGCCTTGAGGCGCTCAAGCTCGCTGTCAATGGCTGCGTTGTGCTGCATCTGAGCAAACTGCGCGTTGGCGTCAACCTCTGCGGTGCTAAGGTCGCCGTAGGCCTCAGCGATGGACTCCTTCTCGACAACCTTGCGCTCAAGCTTGTCAAGCTTGGCAAAGGCCGAGTCGATGTTGGTGGTGTTGATCGAGGCAGCAACCTCAGTGGCGGCGTCGGCCATCTTGGAGCGGGCAATCAGGACCTGCTGGCGGGCGCGGGCCTCGTCGAGCTTCATGCGCAGGGTCTGAACCTGGTCCTTCATCTTGTTGACGTTAACGGAAATCTCGTCGTAGGACTTCTGCAGCGGCTCGATCTGCGCGTCAACGCCCACCTTGCACTCAAGGGCCTTGCGGGCAAGCTCCTCGTTGCCAGCCTTAAGGGCCAGTTTGGCCTTGTCGTTCCAGTCGGCCGACTTTGCCATAGCGTCGGCAAGCTCCTTGGCTGCCATCTTCTGTGCGCCCATGGCCTGGCCAAGCGCCTGAGTGGCCTCGTCCACGTCCTGCTCGATCTCGATGATCAGCTGCTTGACCATCTTCTCGGGATCTTCTGCCTTATCAATCATGTCATTGATGTTTGCCTTCAGGATGTCAGCGATGCGTGAGAAAATTGCCATGGTAAGCCTCTCTTTTCCGTGCTGCCCGCATACTGGCGCGTCTTGCATACCAGCCGCTCATGACAGCTATTCTGATATTGGGACCATAACATATGAGCATGTCAGGGCTATCGTGCCCTACGGTGATGTTCGCATTCTTTTACGGAAGCGGTAGGTGGCGCGCGGCAGCCAGCAGGACCAGCCGCCCCCGACGCCTGTTTTTGTTGCGGCTTACTCACGCCCGCTACCCCGTGCTTTGAGCTCGTCTGTGGTGTGGTGCGGCTACCGCTACCTGCGATTGTGTACCCATGCCGTAGAATGGGACTATTGAGGAAGGGTGCGAGGAAGGTGGCTCATATGGTAGATGGCGTTATCTTTGATATGGACGGATTGATGTTTGACACCGAGCCGGTGTGGACCAAGGCGTGGACCCCCACGCTTGCAACCATTGGGCTTGAGTTCAATCCAGAGCTGGCCGATGCCGCGCGAGGCACCTCGGGAAAGAGCATGGAGGCGGTCATCAACCGCTTTCTGCCACAGGTAGATGCCGCGTATGTGCGCGAGACGCTCTTTGCCACGGCGCATCAGATGATGGAGGCAGGCGTTCCCAAGAAGCCCGGTCTTGACGAGCTGCTTGCCTTCTTGCAGGAGCAAGGCGTACCCATGGCCGTTGCCTCGTCAAGCTCTCCCGAGCTCATAGACCTGCATCTTAGAAACGGCGGAGCGCGCGAGTACTTTGACCACCTCGTGTCAGGTGTGGGCATGTCTCATCCAAAGCCCGAGCCCGATATCTTCCTTAAGGCTGCCGATGCGCTTGGTGTCAAGCCGGCGCGTGCGCTGGTGCTTGAGGACAGCCTCTCGGGAGTGCGTGCTGGTGTTGCGGGGGGCTTTATCACCGTGATGGTTCCCGACATGGTTGCCCCCGACGACTTTGCGCGCGAGAATGCCACGCGCATCTGCGAGAGCCTGTTTGAGGTGCGTGACCTGCTTGCGGCAGGCGAGCTAGGCTAGGTGACAGAAGGGCCGTGGCAGAGGGCGGCTTGGGAGCATCGCCCCTCACGGACCGGCCGGGCGGCGACCCTCGGGACTCCTGCTGAGGCTGCTCCGCCCGTCGGCGCGGCGCTTTTGCGAGGACTGTCTGTCTGAGCGTCCCTTCGGGGCAGCGCCCCGAAGGGACGCGAGTTCCGCAGCGGCCGCGCCGTAAGGGCGGAGCGTGAGCCGAAGGGGAGTCCCCGAGGGCCGCCGCCCGGCCGGTCCGTGAGGGGCGATGCTCCCAAGCCGCCCTCTGCCATGGCCTCACCCTCAGCCCTTCAGATTTCCACAGCAGCTTCCGTAGGGCTTGCCACTGCCGCATGGACAAGGGTCGCTATCTTCTAGCACCAGTGGCTTGCCGTCCTGGTCATAGAAGCGACGTCGCCCGGTGATTCGCTCGGTGTTCTCCTCTAGTGACCATCCGTTAAGCGTCCAGCGGGGCAGCGCGTTGAAGGCGTTTGTCACCAGCTGCCCCAACGTGTCAGAGAAGTCAGTCCCCTCGCACTCCTGCATGTGATACAGACGGATGAGGTCCATGGTGTCGTTGTAGCTCTCCTGCATCAGCACGCTTGATATGACCACCGAGCGTGCAAACAGGTCGGGAAACTCGTAGTCGTCCTCGTTGTCGGGCACGTGGTTGTCCACAAAAGCCCGCAGGGCCTGCAGGGCGTCCAGCTCAAGAAGCGCCTCGATGGGTCTGCGCTCGAGCATGCCGGGCAGAATGTCATGCACCTCCATCGGCCCTTTTTGTGCAAGCAGAGACAGGCGCTTGCGCTCGAGCTCGGCCTCTTTGCGCGCAAGATGCCTGGTAAACTTGCGCTCGTCTTGTTCGGAGAGGCCTACGATGGTGGGCATGCTGCCTTGGCTGGGCTCGTCTCCAAATGTTATGACGCGGTCGGAAAAGTGCTCGCGCGTTACTCGCGCCGGTGCGCTGGCGTCCGAGATCTCGGTCGAGATAACGTAGTCACGACCTAGGTGTCGCCACAAGGCATATGAGTCGCGTGAGTCGCAAGTCTCCATTTCTGCCAGCAAGGGTTCAAAGAACTTAGGTTCAAAGGGCTGGTCAACAAGTCTGCGATACCGCTCGTACACATCGGACAGCCGCACGATGCCGCACATGGTGGCCATGCCTGCTGCCAACAGTCGCATCGTGTCAAAGTGGTCGCGCATCTCGCGTAGGTCTGCAATGACCTTCTTGGTAAGCAAGGTGCGCAGCTCTGGTGGCATCCAGGCGTAGGTAACGCCGTTTTCGTTCAGGAAAAAGACGTAGGGAACATAGGGGAAAAGTTCTGTGGCAATTGAGGGGGCAAGCTGGTCAAGCGGCAAGGGGTTGGTGTGCGTGAGTCTCTCTATCAGCTCAAACTCTAGGTCATGGGACCAGACCAGCATGAATTCGGGCTGCTCCTCGGCGGCGGTGTAGAAACGACAGATCAGGTTTATCAGATCTTCGCGCGAACCGTCCATTTTGGTCGTGTACCCGTCAATCTCTAGGGCAATGTCGTTAAGCCAGTCATCTTCAAGCAGTGCCAGTGCTTCCTTCAGAGTTACGGGAAGCTCGTCAACATCTATACAGCGAGCTTCCATGGTGCGCTTGAACACTTGCGTGTTTTGCGTCTCGCGGTCGTAGTGGGCAGCCCGTGCCTGCGCACGCTCGTTGCTGGTAAGCCCAGCTAAGGCCCCGCGATGAAACCCCGGCGCGTTGCCCTTGTCAACAGCGTGGCGGCGTACAGGCATATGGTGCTCCTTCCACAGGCGTGCCCGCCGACGCAAAACCTTTGCATCACCCGTGGGTTGGTTGGTGCCTTGTGCGGCAAGGTCGGCATGAATCTTGCTAATCTGCCCTGCGCTTGCCTTGCCAAGAACTGTAAAAGGGGGCAGGGGCACAATGAAGTCCTCATAGGGGGCAATGGCTCCCGTAAGCTCTAGGGGCACGCCAGGCAGGTGGGACAGAATGGAGTTCTCGGGAGCCACCACCTCGTACGTGCCGGTATGGTGCAAAAACGTGACGATGTTGCCCTGTATGCTCTCGAGGATGATCGATCCGTACAGTGTTGAGGTGAGGCCCGCCGCAATGCTAAGGTGCGTTTCCGAGAGATGGTCGGGATTGTCTCTAACAAAATCGTCAATGAGGTTGCTGTGGTTCCAAATGTAGCGTTCCACCAACTGGGACTGTGCCTCTTTGTCTCCTGCGCATGCGGTGCTTATCTCCCGTACGATCTTGAACCTGCCGTTTACATAGCGGACAAGCGACTCGAGCGTGGTATCAAGGATCTCTTGCTGGTGTGTGTCAAAGTGCATGGGTTCTCCTATCTTTTGTCGCTGGGTGAGGGCAAGGCTACTCGGGCAAGGTTGTGTGAAACTACGCTTTAGGTTGTGCGAATGTCGCAGGTAACACGCACAAAGGCATGTTTGGGCACGTAGGGTGTTGGTGCGACAAACGTGCCTTTTGCGGATGCGCTTGCGGCGACAAGAAAGAATCCACAGGCCGTACAAGACTGTGTAAGACATGGGTTGCAGGCGCTGGCGTGCTAGCGTACACTTGTTCTACTTTGAAACGTAACCCAGGTGCAGGCAGACCGAGGAGGTGAGAGGTGGACGTCTTTGACCGTTACGCTCCCTTTGTGCAGGACTTCATCTACGAGCACGAGTGGGAGTCGCTTCGCGCCATACAGGTGGCGGCGGGAGAGGCCATCTTCAATACAGACAGCAACGTGTTGCTCACGGCCTCCACGGCATCGGGCAAGACCGAGGCCGCCTTCTTTCCCATCCTTACGCTCTTTGACGAGGATCCGCCTGCCACGGTGGGTGCCCTTTATGTTGGCCCGCTTAAGGCGCTTATCAACGACCAATTCATGCGCCTGAACGACCTCTGCGAGCAGGCCCATATTCCCGTTTGGCATTGGCACGGTGACGTTGCCCAGTCGCATAAGGCACGCCTGCTCAAGCATCCCTCGGGCATCCTGCAGATAACGCCCGAGTCGCTTGAGGCGTTGCTGCTGCACCGCCACAGCGCCATCGCGCAGCTCTTTGGCGACCTGCGCTTTGTGGTTATCGACGAGGTCCACTCGCTTTTGCGTGGGGATCGCGGAGGGCAAACCCTCTGCTGCATCGAGCGCCTGTCGCGATTGGCGGGTGTTAACCCCAGGCGCATTGGCCTTTCTGCCACCATTGGCGATCCGCAGCTTACCGGACGCTATCTTTCTGCAGGTACCGGGCGTGATTGCGTGATTCCGCGCATAGAGGCCAAGGGCCAGCGTTGGCGCGTGTCAATGGAGCACTTCTACATCACCGGTCCCCAGGCGCCCGATCGCGAGCAAAGCAGGTGGGAGCAGGAAGAGCAAGGCGCAGACGAGCCAAGCTACGAGATGCCCCTAGCGCTTGCGCGCGAGCAGGCCATACCGCGCAGAGACGACCCTGCGCGCGTTGTCGAGGCAACCAGTGCGGACGATGCTCCCAGTCTTGGTTTGCCCACGCCCGAGACTCCTACCGATGCCGCTCCCACCTGGGCAGATCCTGGCGTTGGTTACATCTTTGAGCACACGCGCAACCACAAGTGCCTGGTGTTTGTCAACTCGCGCGAGGAGTGCGAGGCGGTAACCACCACGTTGCGCCAGTACTGCGAGGCCAATCACGAGGACGACCGCTTTCTTATCCACCACGGCAACCTCTCGTCAAGCTTTCGCCTTACGGCCGAGGACCTTATGCGCGACGAGGACATGCGCCTGACCACGGTGACCACCGCAACGCTCGAGCTAGGCATAGACATTGGACGCCTTGAGCGCGCCTTTCAGATTGACGCGCCCTTTACCGTCTCGTCGTTTCTGCAGCGTATGGGCCGCACCGGCAGGCGCGGGCAACCGCCCGAGATGTGGTTTGTCATGCGCGAAGAAGAGCCCGAGGCGCGCTCGCTGTTGCCCGAGACCATACCGTGGAAGCTGTTGCAAGGCATAGCGCTTGTGCAGCTTTACCTTGAGGAGCGCTGGGTCGAGCCGCCCAGTCTTGACGGGCTGCCCTTTAGCCTGCTGTATCACCAGACTATGGCAACGCTGGCCTCTTGCGGCGAGCTCTCGCCTGCGACACTGGCGCAGCGTGTGCTAACCCTCACGCCTTTCCATCGCATAAGCCTGGATGACTATCGCGTGTTGCTGCGCCACCTGCTTGAGCGCGAGCAGATAGAGCGCACCGAGAACGGCGGGCTCATAGTGGGGCTTGCAGGCGAGCGGATAACCAACAACTTCAAGTTCTACGCCGTGTTTCAAGAGAGCGAGGAATACACGGTACGCAGCGAGTCGCAAGAGTTGGGGACCGTTGTGCAGCCGCCTCCCGTGGGCGAGCGCATTGCGCTTGCCGGTCATGTGTGGGTGGTAGAAGAGATTGACCAAAAGCGTCACCTTATCGAGGCAACCAAGGTAAAAGGCAAGGTACCGGCCTACTTTGGCGAGTGCCCGGGCGATATAAACACGCACATCCTGGAGCGTATGCGTCTGGTGCTGCGCGAGCAAAAGGACTACCCCTATCTCATGGGCAATGCTCGCGCGCGGCTTGTGCAGGCACGGCACGTGGCCGCCAATGCACACCTTACCGACGAGCCGCTCATCAACCTTGGCGGTAAGGTCTGGTGCCTGTTGCCATGGCTGGGGACCTATGCCTTCTTGGCGCTTGAGCGCTTTCTCAAGATTCGCTGCGCCCCGCGGCTTGGCCTTAAGGGTCTTGACTCCGCGCGGCCCTATTTCATGCAGTTCACCATGCAGGCCGACAAAGAGACGTTCTTCCGCATTCTGCGCGAGGAGGCAGAGATTCCGCTTGACCCCATGGAGCTGCTCTATCCCCACGAGACGCCCTACTTTGACAAATACGACGAGTTTATCCCCGACGAGCTGGTACGCAAGGGCTTTGCCTACGGGGTGCTCAACACAGAAGAGATGCTCGCGCGCATACACGAGTGGACGGCACCCCGCCTGAACGCGTAGGTGGCAGTGCTGCTCACGGGCGGGTCAGCTAGACGGAACACCTTCCCCGGAAGGTGTTCCGTCAGTCACCGACCAAGTCGACTTTGACACGTCGCTAGATCTCAAACTCCGCAAACGCGCTGTCCATCTGCCCCGCATCTTGCGTCTGCGAGGGTAGCTGTTGCGTGCCCAGCACCTGCTCGACGGTAAGCGAGGGCGTCTGATACAGAATGTCGAGCAGCTCAACAAAGTCGCGGATGACCTCGCGTGGCGTAAGGTGGGTGTCGGCACCCACGCGTCCAAACTCCAGCTGCAAGAAGGTGACCAGGTCGTCCTCGCTTATGCTGCGCGTATAGCCAAAGAGGCCGGCGTGGATGTTGGCCAGCTTCTCGATAAGCACCAGCAGCTCCTCGTAGGTAAGCGGCTGCAGACGAATGACGGGGGCAAGCAGGTCGGCCAGTCCCTCGCTGGCAAAGCGGCCCTGCGAGAGCCGCGAGCGCAGGGCCTCGTAGCTGTACAGGCCACGTCTGCGGTCCTCAATTGACTGCGGAGTGCCGCCCATGATGATGCCCAGATAGCGCGCTTTGCCCTGCAGCGTGTCGTTGTACATGGTAAGGATCTTCTCGTAGTTGTACTGACGGCTGATGGCGTTGGGGATCTTGTACAGGTTGACCAGCTCGTCTATGCATACGATGAGCCCCTCGTAGCCGGCGCCCTTGAAGAAGCTGGCAAAGAGCTTGAGGTAGTCGTACCAGTCGTCGTCGGTGATGACGATGTTTACGCCCAGGTCGGCGCGGGCCTCGCTCTTGGTGCGGTACTCGCCGCGAAACCACCTGATGACGTTGGCCTTTGTCTCGTCGTCGCCCTCAAGGTGCGCCTGCCAGTACAGGGTGAGCAGACGGGCAAAGTCAAAGCCGTGTACCAGCTCTTGCATCTGTTGAATCTGGCTCATGATGGCCCGCTCAACCTCGGCGGCAAAGGCGGGATCTGTGGGGGCAAGACCGTAGTCCATGCTCACCTGTGCCTGGATGTTAGAGATCCAGCGCTCAAGCACCAGCGTGAGCGCGCCGCCCTCGGGGCGCGTCTTGGTAGAGAGGTTGCCAATGAGCTCGCGGTATGTGGCAAGCCCTTGGCCCTTGGTGCCGTGCAGGCGCCGCTCGGGCGAGAGGTCGGCGTCGGCCACCACAAAGTTACGCCCCATGGCATGGTTGCGTATGGTCTGCAGAAGAAAGCTCTTGCCGCTTCCGTAACGACCCACAAGAAAGCGAAACGACGCTCCGCCCTCGGCCACCAGGTCAAGGTCGTGCAGCAAGGCAGCGATCTCGGCCTCGCGACCCACGGTAATGTAGGGCAAGCCCACGCGCGGTACCACGCCGCCCTTGAGCGAGTTGATGATTACCGACGCAATGCGGCGTGGAACCTTTTGTTGCTGCGTCATGCCTGCAGCACCTCCCGGATGTCGTCGAGGTAGTCCTCCACTATGACAGGACCGTTGTCGTCAAACTCTATAACGGCATCGCCCACAAGGTCAAACAGCCTGTCGTTGATGCTATCAGCCACCACCGACACAAACGGGTCGGTGGGGCCAAGCAGCTGTGCTGCGGGCGTGCCGTCCATGAGGCCTTGGATAAAGCGCAGCTCAAGAGGGGAGAGGAGCGAGGACTCTGCGGCAGGAGTAGCGGTGTTGTCTGCAGTTTGGTCAGCGTTGGCGTGAGCAATCTGGCTCGTGATGCCTGGGATGTCGTCTGGCGTTACGGCCTGTGGCTGTGGGGAAGCCTTCTCGCCGTGGCTCTTTGCGCCAACCGCCACATCATGAGCCTCGGGAGACTGGGCTTCAGCTGATACCGGCTCTGCCACTGCGACCGCGTTAGGCTCCTCTGCACGCTCCTCCTCGGTGAGCAGTGCCTCCTGCGTGAGGGCCGCTGCCGCTCGTATTCCCTTAAGCTTGCTGCGGTCAATGACAATGCGTCGGCGCTCGGCCTCGGCGCGCTCGGCAAGACGTGTGGCAATGGCATCGCGCACCATCTTCTCCACGTATTTGGGCGCCGGCTTCTTCTTGAGCGGATAGGGATAGTCAAGCTGTTGGCGCAGCTCGTAGTCTAAGGTGTGCAGCACGGTGCCTAGGTCACGGTTGCGGCCTGTGGGCACGCAGGCAAGCCAGTGAGACCATCGGCCATCGGTGCAGGTGTACGTCTCGGTTTTGCCCACGTGCACCACGGTGTCAGGATGAGGCTGCTCCTCAAAGAAGACAGCCGATCCAAAGGGAGCGTAGTATCTGCGCGCGGCGTAGCCAAAGAGCCCCTCCACAAAGTCGGTCTTGCGGCGCTTGGCGCAGTGGTTGACGAGCGCGGCAAACACGTCCTGCGCCACGGCTGCCACAAGCTCGGGCTCGGCCTTGGCCATGCGCGAGTCACAGATGTGGTAGGTTGCCGCTGACCCTAGCGCCTGCAGAAGCTCCTGAGCTGTAGGCATGGTGTCTGACACGGCCTGGTTCTCTATGCGAGGTTCACTTCCCGTTTTGCGCAGCTGTATGTGCTCGGCGCTCATGAGCGTGAGCACAGCCTCGGGCAGTTCGGTTTGGCCTAGGCTGAGGTTGGCAAGCTCATCGCTTAGGCCGTGATAGATGGCGTAGTCTCGCGACCATACCTGAAGATAGTAGGCAAGATGGTTGCCTGCCTCGGGGTTCGCCTGGGAGTATGCCTGGCCAAAGGCCTTCATGTCGCGCAGACCCTGCTCGCCCGGCGTTGTGCCAATGCCACAGATCAGCTCATACAGGTAGACATAGGCAAACGAGATGGGCGCCGCCTCAACTTGTCCCTTGCGCAGGCGCGTGCGCCAAGAGAAGTAGCAGCGCAGCTCGTGGTCCGACATCAAAGCGTAGGTGGGGAAGTACTGCGAGAAATGGCAGGTGCCCTCGTAGTCGTCCTCGTAGTCCTCCATAAGGCGGGCCTGGCGGTAGAACAGCGAGGCCATGGCGCTGCTGCCATAGGCAAGCCTTGACGGTCTGCCGCCCTTTTCAAGCTCGCGCATTTCGCCGATGCGCTTGGTAGGACGCCCCTTTCTGGGCTGGTAGTTCCTGAAGTTGTTGGTGCGAGCGACGGATTGCTCTGATGTGTTCTTTTCCGCAATGGGAGTGCTGACATCAAACGAAAACTGCGTGCTGGTCGGGCCTTGTTGCTTGACCCCACGGCGGAGGGCTGAGGCCTGCTCACGTAAACGCCGTTGCTCAGCCTCGCGCTGATGCCGCTCTGCCCTCTCGGTACTGCGTTGCTCCATGCGAGCCTTAAGGTCGCTGCCTCGCTCGATGAGTGGCTGGTCATCATAGGTGCGCGAAGAGAAAGCGGCCCCCTCGGTAATCCGGCGGTTGCCCAAAAGCTCCTCGATGATTCTATCGATGTCGATATTTGCCACGCACGCCTCCTCGCATGAGTTCTCATTGTACCGCGAAAGAGAACATACGTGCGATGGATGTTCTGAGGTTGGCGTTCATGTGGGGCCATAGAAGGAGGTGCTGCGAGTGGTATGGGATAGGTTATGGATTGCTGGCTGCAGGGCTGCCGACAGGATGAGCACGCATGACCTCGCATTGACTACGATGCCGACGGGTGGGTACAATATGGCCGACGGCCAGCCTAGTCGTTGTAAGTGGTCGCTAGGCAGCGCCATCTGGTTTAGACCGCCGGTATCGCTACTACCGGCGGTCCTACTTTTTTAGGTGGCGTGGCCTTCTGGGTGCCTCCTTGCCCTCGTTGTCGTCGTTCTCCCTGCGCTGCCGGAGCAGCTCCAGAAGCGCCTTCGAGGCCTCGAGGAGCCTCGTCAGCAGCCGCAGTGCGGCTAGTGCGATCTCGTGGTTCATGGCAGGTCTCCCTTCTCCTAGAGATGGAGGCGCTGCCCAGCACGCGTGAGGCCGGCCGCCGACCGGACCCCCATCATACACGCGCCCGCGAAGTTTTCAACATTGAGTTTTCAACACTGCCGGTGCAGCCGGAGAAGCCGCTGCACTAGCGGAGTTTCGGTCGCTTCCGGGTTCTACAAACCATTGCGGTTCATGGACAGCAACTTCGCGTCAGAGCAAACAGACTGACGCGTCCTCGACTTAGCGCAGGTCGTACATCCCCCGGATGATGCCCATGATCTGCCGCATAACCTTGTCCGAGGCGTACCCCAACAGCCGATACCCGCGCCTCTCTACGTCGATGGTACGCACCATCTCGACGCAGGCGAACCCATGCAGCCCCGCGTCCCCAACGGGCACATGCAGGGGATACCCGTTGTCTCTCGTCTGTACCGGCACGACGCCGACCAGCGACGACCTCGCGTTGAAGGCGTAGCCGGTCACTACGATGGCCGGCCGCCTCTTGGCCGGCTCGTGCCCGACGCTTGGGTTGAAGTCGACCTCGATGATGTCGCCTTGCTCAAGATGGCTCATGCGATAACCTCGGCGCCGACGTCCTCTCCCCAGTCTGCTTCCCGAGGGGCATAGGCTCCCTCGTAGCCGGCAAACAGGTCGTCCATGCTCCTCATGGGCGCATCGGAGAAGGAACGGTGGTCAGCTACCGGCCTCATCATCAAGTACGCGCCGCGTTCGTCGGATGCTTCCTCGAGCTCGATGATGCTGTCGGAGGCTATGCCCAGGTGATCGCAGAGGTACTTGGGAATGCGAACCGCGCGCGAAGTTCCCCAGACCTTGAGTCGCGTCTGGTAGGGGGTGTCGTTGCTTTTGATAACGGCTGGCATGTCGCACCTCCGTTTGGTAGATATCTATAAAGATATCTTAACACAGGTGGAATACTATTTAGTGGTGGATGGGTCTCAATGGCGCTGCGTCTGCCGCACGCCACATCAACGCCAACCCCCACCGTCGCACTCCGTAGCTTTTCTGCTCCATGTGAGGTGGGGCTGTAAGGCTGTGCCACCTCGCGTATCATAATCAAGTTACGCGACGCGCCACATACGCAGGAAGGCAGGACCACATGGTCTCTCGTGTCTATGTAGAAAAGAAGCCCGGGTTTGATGTCGAGGCGCACCAGCTCTCGCACGAGCTGCGCCACACGCTGGGAATCCAGGGGCTTACCAACCTTCGCCTTATCAATCGCTACGACGTAGAGGGCATCTCGAAAGAGCTCTTTGAGCGCTGCGTGCCCACCGTCTTCTCAGAGCCGCAGTCCGACGACGTGTGCTTTGAGCTGCCCGACTTTGGCACGGCGGCCGTGTTTGCCGTCGAGTTCCTGCCTGGCCAGTTTGACCAGCGCGCAGACTCGGCCAGCGAATGCGTGCAGCTTCTCTCGGCAGGGGAGCGTCCCGACGTTCTGAGCGCTACGCTCTACGTGCTAGAGGGCGACCTGACCGACGCCGACATCGCTGCCATCAAGCACTACGTGATCAACCCCGTGGAGGCACGCGAGGCCTCGCTTGCCACGCGTGACACCCTTAAGATGGACTACCCCAAGCCGGCTATGGTCGAGACCCTTGACGGCTTCCTCGACCTTACGCAAGAGCAGCTGCAGGCGTTCATCGACGACCGCGGCTTGGCTATGGACCTGGCCGACATCACCTTCTGCCAGCAGTACTTTGCCAAAGAGGGTCGCAATCCCACCATCACCGAGATCAAGATGATCGACACCTACTGGAGCGATCATTGCCGTCACACTACCTTTGGCACCGTGCTTGACGAGGTCACCATTGATGACAAGGTTGTGCAGGCGGCCTTTGACCGCTACCTGCAGGTTCGTCACGAGCTGGGTCGTGACGAGAAACCCGTGTGTCTCATGGACATGGGCACCATTGGTGCCAAGTACCTCAAGGCCCAAGGTGTGCTCACCGGCCTTGACGAGTCTGAAGAGATCAATGCCTGCACGGTCAAGGTGACCGTTGACGTCAACGGCACCGACGAGGACTGGCTCTTCCTCTTTAAGAACGAGACTCACAACCATCCCACCGAGATCGAGCCCTTTGGCGGCGCGGCCACCTGCATCGGCGGGGCCATCCGCGACCCGCTGAGCGGCCGCAGCTATGTGTACCAGGCCATGCGTGTAACGGGTGCTGGCGACCCAACCGTGCCCGTGAGCGATACCATTCCCGGCAAGCTGCCGCAGCGCAAGCTGGTGCGCACGGCGGCAGCGGGCTACTCTAGCTACGGAAACCAGATTGGTCTGGCAACGGGCCAGGTAAGCGAGCTGTACCACCCCGGATACGTGGCCAAGCGCATGGAGATAGGCGCCGTGGTGGGTGCCACGCCAGCGTCTCACGTGCACCGCGAATGCCCGGCTCCCGGCGACGTGATCGTGCTGCTGGGCGGCCGCACCGGTCGCGACGGCATTGGTGGCGCAACGGGATCCTCAAAGGCGCACAAGCTTGAGAGCCTTGAGACCTGCGGCGCCGAGGTGCAGAAGGGCAACGCCCCCGTTGAGCGCAAGCTGCAGCGCCTGTTCCGTCGCGCCGATGCCTGCCAGCTTATCAAGCGCTGCAACGACTTTGGAGCGGGCGGCGTGAGCGTGGCCATAGGTGAGCTTGCTGACGGCCTGTTCATCGACCTTAACAAGGTTCCCAAGAAGTACGAAGGCCTCGACGGCACCGAGCTGGCCATCTCCGAAA
This sequence comes from Atopobiaceae bacterium, assembly GCA_017510875.1. Lineage (GTDB taxonomy): Bacteria > Actinomycetota > Coriobacteriia > Coriobacteriales > Atopobiaceae > UBA1367. The sequence goes on from JAFWLX010000201.1 coordinate 16,749, forward strand.
GCCAGGAGCGCATGGCCGTGGCCTTGGCGCCCGAGGACGTGGACGAGTTTATAGGCTACGCCCACGAGGAGAACCTTGAGGCCACGCCGGTGGCAACCGTGACGGCCGAGCCGCGCCTGCGCATGGTGTGGGACGGCGAGACCATCGTGGACGTGAGCCGCGAGTTCCTCAACTCCAACGGCGCTCCCAAGCACCAGGCGGTGCACGTGACGCAACAGGAAGCCTACGCCCCCGAGTGGAAGGGTGCCACGGTCGCCGAGCGCATGCGCAGCCTGGTTACCGACCTCAACGTCGCTTCGAACAAGGGCCTCTCCGAGCGCTTTGACTCCACCATTGGTGCAGGTACCGTGCTTATGCCCTTTGGCGGGCGTACGCAGCTCACGCCAGCCTCTGCCATGGTTGCCAAGCTGCCCGTGCTGGGCGAGACCACCACAGTGAGTGGCATGGCCTGGGGCTTCAACCCCTACCTCTCAAGCGCCAATCAGTTTACGGGGGCCTATTTGGCCGTAGTCGAGAGCGTTTGCCGTCTGGTGGCGGCGGGCCTGCTGCACAAGAGTGCCTACCTTACCTTCCAAGAGTACTTTGAGCGCCTGCGCACCGAGCCAGAGCGCTGGGGCAAGCCCACGGCGGCAGTGCTTGGCGCGCTTATGGCCCAACTTGACCTAGAGATTGGCTCCATTGGGGGCAAGGACTCCATGAGCGGCAGCTTTGAGGACCTGGATGTGCCGCCCACACTGGTGAGCTTTGCCACAGCGGTAGGCAAGATCGACCGCATCACCTCGCCTGAGTTCAAGGGTGCGGGGCACCGCGTGATTGCCGTCATCCCGCGCTACGAGGAGGACGGGCTGACACCTCAGCCGCAGGCCATGCTCGACACGCTTGACTTTGTGGAGGACCTTATTGGCTCTGGTGCTGCCTTGGCGGTCTCTACCTGCGGCTATGGCGGTCCGGCCGAGGCGCTGTTCAAGATGTGCGTGGGCAATCAGCTGGGCGTTGCGGTTGATGCGCACTACACCAGCGAGGCGCTCTTTGGCCTTGCGTACGGCAGCTTCATCATCGAGCTGTCCGATGATGCTGTGGTTGACGAGCCTTCCGCCGATGTGGCCGTGGGCCCCTTGGGCTTCACTACCGAGGACTACGTGTTTGACGCCTGTGGCGAGACGATCGATCTAGCCCAACTGCAGGAGCTGTGGGAGGGCGCCCTTGAGCAGGTCTTCCCGTATCGCGGGGCCGGCAAGCAGGTTGAGCAGGTCAGCTACCGTGTGGATGAGCATGCGAATACGCCAAGGCCAGCGCCTCTTGTGCATGTGCCACGTCCGCGCGTGATCATTCCGGTGTTCCCCGGCAACAACTGCGAGTACGACTCTGCCTTGGCCTTCGAGCGCGCCGGGGCCGAGGCGGCCACCTTTATCGTCAACAACCTCACGCCCGATCGCGTGGCGCAGAGCACGCGCGAGCTGGTGCGCGAGATTGACTCCAGCCAGATCATCATGATTCCGGGCGGCTTTAGCGGCGGCGACGAGCCTGACGGCTCGGCTAAGTTCATCACGTCCTTCTTCCGTGCGCCCGAGGTAACCGATGCGGTGCGGCGCCTGCTGTACGAGCGCGACGGTCTTATCCTGGGCATCTGCAATGGCTTCCAGGCGCTGGTAAAGCTGGGTCTTGTGCCCTATGGCGACATTAGGCCCATGGATGTGACTTGCCCAACGCTCACCTTCAATAGCATCGGACGTCACCAGAGTCGTCTAGTGCGTACCCGTGTTGCCAGCAACCTCTCGCCCTGGCTCTCTCAGTGCGAGGTAGGCGACATTCACACCATAGCCATCAGTCACGGCGAGGGCCGCTTTGTGGCCGACGTTGACCTGCTCGCACGCATGGCGGCATCCGGCCAGATTGCCACGCAGTACGTGGACGAGGCTGGCGTGCCCAGCATGGACCTGTCGGTGAACCCCAACGGCTCGCTGCTTGCCATCGAGGGCATCACCAGTCCCGATGGTCGTGTGCTGGGCAAGATGGGCCACACCGAGCGCTACGCGCAGGGCAACTATAAGAACGTGCCCGGCAATCCTTACCAGCCCCTCTTTGCTGGCGGTGTAGCGTACTTCAAGTAGGACATAGCCGGCTACATAGAAACGTGGACTAGAGGATCGACATAGCTGGCTACATATAGACGTGAACTAGAGGACCATCCTACGCCATTATGTAAGCAGAATGGCAAGTCAGGGCCGGTGGACGGCAACGGTCGTCCACCGGCCCTTGTTCCACTTTGCCCTACGTTGTTTGGACCTAAAGTAACGTCAATCGGACGTACTGGCAGTCAGCCGGTACGTCCGACTGACGTTACTTGAGCTCAAATCAGGCAAAGTAGCGTCATATCGACGTACCGGCCAGCTGTCGTGCACCGCTTCTATTGCTGGCTGTTCTGCTCCTTGTTGTCAGTATCCTGCTGTTGGTTGCCAGAGTCCTTACGGTCCTCGTTCGCGCGGTCATCGTCCCTGTGGTCATCGTCCCCGTGGTCGTCGTTTCCGCGGTTGCCGTCCCTGTGGTAGTTATTCCTGCGGTAGTTGTTCCTATGGTCGTCGTTTCCGCGGTTGCCGTCTTTGCGGTCATCGCTTCCGCGATTCTCGTTATCGCGATTATCATTCCCGCGGTCGTCGTCCTTGCGGCCATCGTTCCCGCGGTTGTCGTCCCCATCGCTACGCTCACCGTAGGGGCGCCTTGGACGTTGCGGTATCAGCTCCCTTGACTTGGCGTTAATCTCGCCAAAGCTTATCTGCATGATAGGCTCGTCGCTTGGCTCTAGGCTCTCCATTACCTTCTCGTAGCTTATGATAAAGAACCTCAGCGCCTGGCTTATGCGTTCCATGCGCTCGCTTACGTCCCACTCTTCGCGAATGACGGCGCCTCCGCCTTCGTTCTCGGCATGGTTGGTGGCGTTGCGTACTTGCCCAATGTTGTAATAGGCAAACAGAAGGTTGCTCAAGGCTTCGCGGTCGGTGCAGCGGGTGTACGCTTGCAAAACCTTGTCGTCCGTTGCATCCAGAAGGCCCACGGTCTTCTTCGCATGCTCTTTCTGGAGCACAGAATTGTCAGCATGCGGTATGGCTGACCTGTTAGAGTACTTGACATAGTATTTGACGAAGTAGTGGGAGACATCGTACATCTTGTACTTCTCAAACGGCTTGAGGTCAAAGTGCTCTTGGGCAAAGATCCCCAACGCCTTCGTCCTAGACTCCTCCGAGTTGCAGTAGTAAAAGATGCCACGATCAACAATGTCCTGTGGTGCCCGCGCCTCAACAATCGTAAGCGCTTGTTGCCACATGCCTTTGCGATAGGTCCATTTCACCAGGTCAATGAACGTGGGGCCTCCTTCGTCGAGCATGCTGCCGTAGTCTCTCTCAATGCCTTCGATGGCAATGGCAAAGTAGCGCTCAACTATGCTGTAGCCCAAACGGTCTTTTGAGGAAAGGAGTTCGCGGAGGCGCACGATACCACGTTCGATGTCGTTGATGTCGCACAGCGACAGGCCCACATCAATGACGCGCATGGCGTAAAGCAAGGAGTCAATGTAGGCATTCTCAATGCCCTGCAAAGCCCAGTACTCACAAAGAAGATCGGTCTTGCCGTAAGCGAGGAAGGTTCGCATGCCCGCAAGCAGCTCGCTTACGTTGCAAAGAGTGCTTTCATCGCCTATGAAGCTGATGAGGGCATGAGGCTTGTTGGAGGTTGCCATAACTTGGACCACATTGATATGCGAGTCGGGTACCAGGCGGGCAATGGCCATGAGGTTGAGGAGGGTGAGCGTGTCGTGAGTGCTTTCGCTGTTGATATTGATGTAGACATCAACGTCAGCGGGCTCACCGTCCCGCTCGGCCATTTCACCAAGAGTCTTGGCAAGTGCGTCGGCCGTGGGGAGATTGCCCTTGTCGTCGGTGGGCACAAAGCGTATCCGCACGTCCTCGTTGCTCTCAAGGAGCTCCAGCTTATGGGAGTCGCGCATCTCGTTGTACAGGTAGAAGATGGCCCAACGGCGGTGCTGCCAGGATTTCTCGCTGTAATGTGGGAGCTCCTCGGCCATCATTGCCCAGAGATCTTCCTGCAGCTGAGCATCGTGGGCAATGCATCCAAAGAGTCGGTTTATGCGATCGGTGCGATTCTGCGCCTTCTCTGCGAGGAACTTCTTGAGAAGGGCAATGGTGGCTTCCTTCTCATCCTCATCGAGCAACTCGTTGACATCCTGATCCTCTATGTGCATCTCGTCCACAAACTGGGCCAGACGATAACGCAGCAGGTTATAGTCCGAGAGCGAGTTGATGTCAGATTCGTAGAACGACCGACCGTCCTTGAGGACCATGGTCTCAAGTTCGTCGCCTGGGCCGTACGTTCTCTTGTTGCCTAGAACAATCATCTCTTCTATGGGATGGTTGGCAAGGATGCACTTGCTCACGGCCTCGGCAGGAAGAAGTGCGTCGCAGTACAGGGGCCTGATACTGTCGCCGCTTACGTAGTAGGCGAGGTCCTCCCTGTGGTTGCCGCTGTAGAGCGATGTGATCATGATGCTGTGCTTCATGAGGGTCCTTTCGGTGTTGTCTGTGTCGAGCACTCTCTTATTGTCGCAGAACAGACGCATTAAGTGCTTGCAAAGCATGTCGAATGGCCGTTCTTTCCGCAAGGCAAAACTGACAGTTCTGGAGTGCGTGGACTGGGGGACCGTCCCCCCAATCCACGTTGGCGGGACAATCGTGCAATACCCTTGCTTCTTTTTGCCAGCGTGGATTGAGGGACGGTCCCTCAGTCCACGCACCAACAGTGCGCCACAACACATGCGGCGCACGCACTTACAAGCTGCGCTTGTTTTGCAAACAAGCGCATTTTGTGCCTCTATGCAGGGATTATGTCGATGTGACAACTTGTGAGACAAGCTCTTGCACAAAGTGTGTGTCCGTGACAGGATGCAGTTGCGTAACAGTTTAGTAACACAAATGAGAGCGAGGAATCATGGCCAAGATGTACAAGACTGTTCTCAGCGGCCTTCGCGAGATGAAGGCGCACAAGCAAGACCGCCGTACCATTGACCGGACACCCGAACGCCTAACGCTCAATGCGCCCCGTCTTCGTCAGATCTGGTAGAGGTTAGAGACTAGTACACCCCTCAGCAAGCAGCTTGCCGCTTGCCGCGCCCATTTGCCCAATCTGGCGGGGTGGCACTCTAGAAGTACGCCCAGTACTCCGTCGGGTGCCACCCCGCCGCCTTGAACGAATGGATCTGCGGCAGGCGGCAAGCTGTTTGCAAAGGGGTGTATTACGCGTTGGCCAGGAATGTCCACTGCCCACCGCACTTTGCAAGGGCCAGAAGCACCCCTACGTACAGGCAGGTGAGCGCCACCGCTACGCCATCGCGCGCATGCAGCTTTAGCGGATGCCAGTGAGTACGGCCAGCGCCTCCCTCGTAGCAGCGCGCATCAAGTGCGCGCGAGAGTCCGTTAGCATGCCGCAGGCTGCTTGCAAGCAGGGATACCACCACAGGAACTATCGCTCGAATTCGCTTGAACATCGACCCTTCTGCCAGACCGCCGCCACGTGCGGTTTGCGCGTCAAGAATAGCCGAAGCCTCGTCGGCAATGGTGGGAATAAACCGCAGCATAAGCGAGAAAACCATGGCAATCTCGTGCCCGGGCAAGCCAATGCGCGAGAGTGGCGCAAGTAGCGCATCAAAGGCATCGGTGAGCTGGGTGGGCGTTGTGGTGAGCAAGATAAGCGTGGCTGCAATAACGGCAATCACCAGTCGCAGCGAATAGTTGATAGCTGCCCACACGCCATCGGTGGTAATGCGGAGCGGCCCGGCTGCCACCAGAACATCACCGGTGTTTACCAGCAGCAAGTTGAAGAAGGACAGTATCAGAAGCATCGCCGCAACAGGTTGGATAGACTTGAGGACTTTTCCCGCGGGAAGGTGCGAGAGCAGTACCAGCGCAAGTGCCATCGTCCAGCCAAAGCCCAGCTGCAGAGGCGTGCGAATAAAGAAGACCGACACCATGATGGCCAACCCGCACACAATCTTGGTGCGTGGGTCAAGTTTGTGGATGGGGGAGTCGGCAGGGATGTAGCGACCAAGGGTGATTCTAAACGCCATGGCTTGCCTCCTCCCCGCCAGAGTCCAGCAGCAAGGGTGCAAGCGCCTGTACCAGCTGATCTGTGGTGAGCGTATTGCCAACCTCAACGCCTAGGCGCTCAAGCTCGAGCGAGAAGCGTAGTGCATTGGGTAGCCCTAGGCCGTTGTCATGCAGAATCTGCTGCGTCTGCGCCGAGAACACCTGGTCCGGTGTTCCCTGTAGCAGCACCTTTCCCTCGTTAAGCACGATGACCTGGTTTGATGCTGCCGCATCGTCCATGGAGTGGGTTACCTGTATAACGGTTACTCCCAGTTCGTTGACGTTGCGTATGATGGAGCGCAGTTGCGCACGCCCATGCGGGTCAAGGCCTGCCATGGGCTCGTCAAGCACCAGGATATGAGGCTCCATGGCAAGGACGCCCGCCAGCGCGCACAAGCGCTGCTGGCCTCCCGAGAGATGGAAGGGCGAGGCGTCCTCGCGCCCTGAAAGACCAACCAGCTGCAGCGCCTGCCTGCAACGCAGGGCGACCTCGCTTTTGGCCAGCCCCATATTGATGGGACCGTAGGCAACATCCTCAAGTACTGTCTCGGCAAAAAGCTGCCGCTCAGGATGCTGCATCACGTACCCCACGCGTCCGTGCAGCAGCCTGCGGCGCTTGCGGTCCAAGGTGTCGATGCCATCAACAATCAGCTGTCCTGCATCGGGGACCTCTAGCGCACATAGCAGGCGCAGCAGCGTGGACTTGCCCGAGCCCGTTTGTCCCACAATGGTTGTGTAGGAACCTTTTGGGATGAGAAAGCTCACACCGTCAAGGGCAGGGTGGCGTGCCTCTCGGGCGTCGGTGTCCCCATACGAGTACGAGACTGCTTGGGCCCGCACGGCGTCCGCCGGCGTGGCGGAGGAGGCCGACGGAGAGGGG